>NZ_BSPX01000127.1:0-5799 GCF_030161255.1 Zoogloea oryzae | reverse complement strand
GACTGGAGTTCAGACGTGTGCCCGCCGCCGCCTGGGCCGCCGCCGAGGCCATCCGCGCCGGCGACGCCGCCGCCAACGCCGCCATCGGCGAGCACGGCAAGGCCACCCTCGAAACCCTGGCCGCAGCCAAAGGCCGGCCACTCCAGCTGATGACCCACTGCAACGCCGGCTGGCTCGCCACCTGCGGCCACGGCACCGCGCTGGCGCCCATCTACGCCGCCCACGCTGCGGGCATTCCGCTTCACGTCTATGTAAGCGAAACCCGCCCGCGCAACCAGGGCCTCCTGACCGCCTGGGAGCTCGCCCGCGCCGGCGTGCCTCACACCCTGATCGCCGACAACGCCGCCGGCTGGCTGCTGGCCGAAGGCCGGGTCGATCTGGTCATCACCGGCGCCGACCGCATCGCCGCCAACGGCGACAGCGCCAACAAGGTCGGCACCTACCTCAAGGCCCTGGCCGCCCGCGCCCACGGCGTGCCTTTCTACATCGCCGCGCCCCGCTCGACCATCGACTTCGCCTGCCCGAACGGCCGGGCGATCCCCATCGAAGAGCGCAGCGCCGACGAGGTACGCCTCATCCACGGGCTGGACGACCACGGCGCCGCCGCCCGCCTGCGCATCGCTGGCGACACCACCGCAGCCTGCAATCCGGCCTTCGACGTGACGCCTGCCGGGCTTCTGGCTGGCATAATCTGTGAGTTCGGCGTGTTTGCTGCCGACGACCTCGCCGCCATCGAGCACCGTTGATCCCGGACTGGAGCAAGTGATCATGAACGAGAACGTATTGCGGGCCGGCCTCCTCGACACGGCCCGGGAGATGGCCCACTGCGGACTCAACGCCGGCACCGCCGGCAATGCCAGCGTGCGCTGTACCCGGGGCTTCCTGATCACGCCCACCGGCCGCCCCTACGACGAACTCAGCCCCGACGACATGGCCCTGATGGGGATGGACGGCAGCTGGCACGGGCCCTTCGCCCCGTCGTCCGAGTGGCGCATCCACCGGGACATCCTCGCCGCGCGGCCCGACGTGGGCGCCGTGCTCCACGCCCACTCGCCTTTCGCCACCGCGCTGGCCTGTCACCGGCGCGCCATTCCGGCCTTTCACTACATGATCGCCCGCTTCGGCGGCACCGACGTGCGCTGCGCGCCCTACGCCACCTTCGGCACCCAGGCGCTGTCCGACGGCGCCATCGCCGCCCTCGAAGGCCGCCGCGCCTGCCTGCTCGCCAACCACGGCATGCTGGTGCTGGGTGGCGACCTGCGGGGCACCCTGGCCCTGGCCGTCGAGTTCGAGACCCTCTGCGAGCAATACTGGCGCGCCTGTCAGCTGGGCGAGCCGCACATCCTCTCCAGCGCCGAGATGGAAGAAGTCCTCGCCCTGTTCAAGACCTACGGCCAGCCCCGCCCGACCGCCCCGACCCCCCTGGCGGCCGAACCCGGCCCGGCCTGAACGCCCCGCCCCGATGTCCAGCCCCGCCACCAACAGCCCCGCCACCAACAGCCCGCCCCCCCGACGCCCGCCCGCGCGCCTGGTGCGCAGCCTGCTGTGGCGGATGCTGCTGATCTTCGTGGCGAGCATCGTCGTGTTCGGCGCCGCCATCCAGTTCCTGATCGTCGCCCCGGCCACCCAGTCCCTCGCCCGCACCCGGCTCGATCTGGCCGTCACCCAGGTCCAGTCCGAAGCCGAACGCAACTTCCGCCGCATCGAGACCCAGCTCCACACCGCTCGCAGCTGGGGCCAGAGCCGCCGCCTGCGCCTCGACGACGTGCCGGGTTTCAACGCAATGCTGACCCCGCTCCTCACGGGCGACAGCCAGATCTCGTCGATCCACCTGGCAGACACCGATGGCCGTGAAGTGCTGGTGCTGCGCGACCCCAACGGCTGGTTCAACCGCATCACCGACCCGCAGATCTCCGGGAAGGGCAGCCGCTGGCAGTACTGGTCGAAGAGCGGCAAGCTGATCTCCGACACCTGGAAGGAGCCCCGCTACGACCCCCGCTCCCGCCCCTGGTTCGACGCCGCGCTGGCCCTGCCCGCCGACGAAGGCGCGGTGGGCTGGACTGCGCCCTACCGCTTCTTCACCACCGGCGACGCCGGCATCACCGCCTTCACCCGCTGGACCGCCGACGACGGCAAGCGCTACATCATCGCCTTCGACCTGCAGCTGGCCGAGCTCTCCCGCCTCACCGTCGATTCGCCGGTGGGCGAACGGGGTGGCAGCGCCGTGCTGTCCGACAAGGGCGAGGTCATCGGCCTGCCCCGCTACCCCCGCTTCGCCAACCTGTCCGACCGCCGCGACGCCGCCCTGCGGCCCGCCGCCGAGCTGAACGTCGATTTCCTCACCCGCGGCTACGCCCAGTGGCTGGTGGATGGCCGCCCGTCCGGCGAAATGCTCGGTTTCGAGAACGAAGGCGAAGCCTGGCTGGCCCAGTTCGTGCCCATCAGCCTCGGCCAGCAGCGCTGGTGGATCGGCGGCTTCGCCCGCGAGCGCGACTTCATCCCCACCCGCCTGCAGGACATGGCCCCGACGCTCGTCGGCCTGATCCTCCTCAGCATCGCCATCACCGCCGGCATCGCCCGCCGGCTCGGCCGCCGCATCGAGACCAGCCTGTCGGCCCTGATCGACCAGAGCGAACGCATCGGCCGGCTCGATCTCACCCCGCCGGAGCCCTTCGTCACCGACTGGCAGGAGATCGCCGACCTGGCCGATTCCCACGAGCGGATGCGGGCCCACCTGAGCGCCGCCGCCAGCGCCCTGGAGCGCAGCCGCGCCGAGCTCGAAGAAAAGGTCTCCGAACGCACCAGCCAGCTCGCCGAAAAATCCACTGCCCTGGCCGACCAGCTGCTGTTCATCCAGGTGCTCCTCGACACACTGCCCAACCCGGTCTTCTACAAGGGGCCGGATGCCCGCTACCTGGGCTGCAACCAGGCCTACGAGAAAGCCTTCGGCACCACCCGCGCCTTCCTCGTCGGCAAGACCGTGCTGGAGCTGCCCTTCCTGCCACCCGAGCTGCGCGCCGCCCACCACGACAACGACCTGCAGACCATCGCCACCGCCGGCACCCTCCACAAGGAAGTGCGCCTGCCCTTTGCCGATGGCGCCACACACGACACCCTGTACTGGGTCAGCAGCTTCCGCCTGGCCAATGGCGAACTCGGCGGCCTGCTTGGCGTGCTGGTGGATATCAGCGCCCAGAAAGAGGCCGAGCGCGAAGCCCGCAGCGCCGACGAATGGAGCCGGCGCATCCTCGAATCCAGCCCCATCGCGGTCATCATCAACCGCCCCGGCGGCAACCCCCTGTTCGTCAACAGCCGCGCCGCCGAAGTGGCCCGCACCAGCCGGGAAGACTTCATGCAGCGGCCCGTGGTCAGCTGGTTCCGCAACCAGGCGGTGGCCGACGCGGTGCTCCTGCAGCTACGCGACGGCCACCCGGTGCGCGACCAGGAGATCGAGTTCCGCGCCGCCGACGGCACGCCCCTGTGGGTACTGGTCACCATCGAAATGATCGAATTCCGCGGCGGCCCGGCCCTCATCAGCTGGTGCTACGACATCACCCGCCGCAAGGCCGCCGAGCGCGATCTGCGCACCCTGTCGCTGGCGGTCGAACAAAGCGCCACGATGCTGGCCATCACCGACCCGTCGGGCATCATCCAGTACGCCAACCCCCACCTGTGCCGCGAAACCGGCTACGCCGCCCCCGAGCTGACCGGCACCGTGCCCGACCTGCTGGACCCCGCCGGCCAGTTCCTCGACTTCCACGCCGAACAGTGGCGCACCCTCAAGGCCGGCAGTGTGTGGCGACGGGAGTGCCAGCTGCGGCGCAAGAGCGGCGACGCCCTGTGGGTCGGCATCTCGGTCAGCGGGCTCACCGAGACGGCCGACGCCCGCGGCGAGATCACCCACTGCGTGTGGGTGCTCGAAGACCTGGCGGTCCATCGCCAGGCCCTGTCCACCCTGCGCGAAGCCAAGCGCCTGGCCGAGGAGGCCGCCGAATCCAAGGCACGCTTCCTGGCCAACATGAGCCACGAGATCCGCACCCCGCTCAACGCCATCATCGGCCTGGCCAACCTGTGCCAGGGCACCGGCCTCGACCCACGCCAGCGCGACTACCTCGACAAGATCCAGGCCTCCGGAACCACCCTGCTGGGCGTGGTGAACGACATCCTCGATTTCTCCAAGATCGAAGCCGGCAAGCTCAACCTCGAGCACACCCCCTTCACCCTCGACCAGGTGCTCGACCACGTCATCACCTTCGTCGCCCAGAAGGCCCAGGAAAAAGGGCTCGAGCTCATCCTCGAAGTCGCCCCCGAGGTGCCCCAGCAACTGGTGGGCGACCCCCTGCGGCTGGGCCAGGTGCTCACCAACCTCCTCGGCAACGCCGCCAAGTTCACCGACACCGGCGACATCCGCCTGCGGGTCGGCCTCGTCGAGCGCAACAGCCACCGGGCCACCCTCGCGTTCGAGGTACGCGACACCGGCATCGGGATGACCCCGTCCCAGCTCGAAAGCCTGTTCGAAGCCTTCGCCCAGGCCGACACCTCCATGTCGCGGCGCTTTGGCGGCACCGGCCTCGGCCTGTCCATCGCCCGCCACCTGGTCGAGCTGATGGGCGGCGGCACGATCGACGTAGACAGCACCCTGGGCAAGGGCAGCGCCTTCCGCTTCAACGCCCGCTTCGAACTGGCCGGCGAAGGCGCCCCCAAGGTGCTGCCCGGCATCCTCGACGGCCTGCGGGTGCTGGTGGTGGATGACCACCCGGTGGCCCGCACCGTGCTGCTGCACCTGCTGGCCAACTTCCCGTTCCGCAGCGAGGCCGTCACGTCCGCTGCCGAAGCCATCGCCGCGGTGCGCCGGGCCGACAGCGGCGACCGCTTCGGGCTGGTCCTGATGGACCTGCGCATGCCCCAGGTGGACGGCATCGAGGCCACCCGGCGCATCAAGGAAGATCGCAGCCTCTCCGCCCCGCCCAGCATCATCCTGCTCACCGCCTACGGCGACGACCACGTCGTCAGCCGCGGCGTCGATGCCGGCATCGATGGCTACCTGCACAAGCCCGCCACCGCCTCGACCCTGCTCGACACCATCGTCGGCGCCTTCGGCATGCGCGCCGCCCACAGCGTCGCCGCCCTGCCGGTTGTCAGCCCCGCCCTGCAGCTGGCCGGCCTGCGCCTGCTGGTGGTGGAAGACAACGACATCAACCAGCACATCGCCCGGGTGCTGCTCGAAAAGCACGGCGCCACCGTGCAGATCGCCGACAACGGCCGCATCGCCGTCGAGACGCTCCAGGCCGCCGGCCCCGAGGCCTTCGATCTGGTCCTGATGGATCTCCAGATGCCCGAGATGGACGGCCTCGAGGCCACCCGGCTGATCCGCGCAGACGCCCGCTTCGCCGGCCTGCCCATCGTCGCCATGACCGCCCACGCCATGGCCGAGCAGCGCCAGCAGTGCATCGACGCCGGCATGAGCGACCACGTGGCCAAGCCCATCGTCCCCGAACGGCTGGTCGAGACGATCCTCCGCCACGCCAACCGTCAGAAGCCCGAGCCGATCCCCGCCAGCACGCAGCCCGACCTGCCCGATCTGCCCGGCATCGACGTGGCCGGCGCCCTGCGCCGGGTCAATCAGGACGGCCCCGCCTACATCCGGCTGCTCCGCCGGCTGGTCACAGGCCACGCCGGCAGCGCCGACCAGATCGGCGCAGCGCTCGCCGCCGGCAAGCTCCACGAAGCCGAGCGCATCGCCCACACCCTGGGCGGCGCCGCCGCCAACCTCGGCGCCAACGCCCTGCGGGACGCCGC
>NZ_BSPX01000126.1:0-6161 GCF_030161255.1 Zoogloea oryzae | reverse complement strand
CCGCCGCGTCGGTGAGGCAATGGGTGAGGAGCGACGCGGCGGCGGTGTTGCCGATGCCCATCTCGCCAAAGCCGACCACGTTGCAGCCGTTGGCGGCCAGCGCGCGGGCGAGCTCGCGGCCGCGGGCCAGGGCGGCGTCGCGGGTGGCGGCGTCCATCGCCGGGGTTTCGAGATAGTTGGCGGTGCCGGCACCGAGCTTGGCGTCGATGAGGCCGGGGCGCGGGCGGAAATCATGGGCCACGCCGGCATCCACCACCGTCAGGCCGAGGCCCATCTGGCGGGCGAAGACATTGATCGCGGCGCCACCGGCCAGGAAGTTCTCGACCATCTGCCAGGTCACGTCCTGGGGGTAGGCCGACACGCCGGCCTTGGCCGCACCGTGATCGCCGGCGAAGACCAGCATCTGCGGCTGGCGCAGTTCGGGCGAGCACGTCTGCTGGACGAGCCCGATCTGCTTCGCCAGCGTTTCGAGCCGCCCGAGGGCGCCGAGGGGCTTGGTCTTGGTGTCGATGCGCTGCTGGAGGGCGGCGGCGATGCCCTGGTCGGGGCGGGCGATGGCGTAGGTCATGACGGCGGCGGGGGCGGGGCGAAGCGGCGGATGCTAGCAGGGCGGGGCGGGTGGTGGGAAATGGGAAGGGTGGGAAGTGGGGTCAGGGGCGGGGCGTGTCCTTGAGGACCAGCGGCAGGCCGGCGGCGACGAAGACCACCCGCTCGCACAGGGCCGCCACGGCCTGATTGACGCGGCCGGCCTCGTCGCGGAACAGCCGGCCGAGCGGCGTTTCGGGCACCAGGCCAAGGCCCACCTCGTTGGCGACGAAGATCACCCGGCCGGGCAGGCGGGGGATCAGGTCGAGCAGCGCGGCGCGCTCCCGGGCGAACATCGGCAGCAACTCGGCGCCTTCGCCGGGGGCGAGGGTTTCGGCGCCGTCCAGCAGGTTGGCGAGCCACAAGGTCAGGCAGTCGACCACCACGCAGCGATCGGGCGCGGCGGTGGCCTCGAGGGCCGCGGCGAGCTGGCGGGGCGCTTCGACCACCTGCCAGCCGGCGGGGCGGTCGGCCTGATGGCGGGTGATGCGGGCGTCCATTTCGGCGTCCAGCGCCTCGGCGGTGACGATGACATGCACGGCAGCGCCGCTGCCCGCGGCCCGTTGTTCTGCAAGGCGGCTCTTGCCCGAACGGGCGCCGCCGAGGATCAGTTCGCAGCTCATGGAAATCCGGAAGTGTCTGAATTGGTGGTATTATCGCAGGCTGTGTGCCGGCGGCGATGTCTGCCGGCAACAAAGTGCTCCAGGTGCTCCACGGGCCATCCGGCCCAGGAGTTAAACGGGAAACAGGTGCGCGGTCTTCCTCGAAGCCGTCATGCCTGTGCTGCCCCCGCAACGGTAAGCAGGTGCATGGCGCGTCAATGAGCCACTGGGTTTTTCAACCTGGGAAGGCGACGCGCCGCGGCCGGTGGTCAATCCACCCGGCCCAGCCTGCAAGCCCGGATACCGGCCTCGGACACACCAAGCGGAAGTGCCACGGGGTGGTGGCGACGGGCGCGGCCGGTGTTCTCCGGCGCATCTCGCGGTTTCTCCCCTCACGTGCTTCCACACATGATTTGCCCGATCCGGCGGGGACGCCAGCGGGCCAGGGAGAACACATAAAAATGATCAACCGCCTTTCCGCCGTCGCGCTCGCCGTGGCTGCCGCCCTTGCCGCGCCGGCCCATGCCGCCGACGTGCAGCCCGAAGTCGTCGTCAGCGCCAGCCGCTTCGACGACGCCGACTCCAAAGCCCCCGTCAGCCTCACCCGCATCAGCCGCGACGACATCGTCCGCAGCGGCGCCAGCCTGCCCGACGTGCTCGGCATGGCCGCCGGCGTGGATGTGCGCCCGATGTCCGGCGCGCTGGGCATCGACACGGTGGTCGACCTGCGCGGCTTCGGCGAATCCGCCGGCAGCAACACCCTGATCCTCGTGGACGGCCAGCGCCTCAACCCGGTGGACATGAGCGGCATCGACTGGTCGGCCATCCCGCTGCACAACGTCGAGCGCGTCGAAGTGATGCGTGGCACCGGCGGCGTGCTGTTCGGCGACCGCAGCGTGGGCGGCGTGATCAACATCATCACCGACAAATCCGGCGCCCCCCGCGCCAGCGCCGGGCTCACCCTCGGCAGCTACGGCTACCGCCGGGTCGATGTATCCGCCGCCGGTTCGGCCGACGCCACCTACTTCAACATCTTCGCCAACTACGCCGACGTGAACGGCTGGCGCAAGAACACCCAGGGCGACCAGCGCGCCGTCTCCGGCCGGGTCGGGCACATCCTTGGCGACGAGCGCGAAGTCTTCGTCGACGTGGCCGCCTACGGCGATTCCAACGGCCTGCCGGGCTCCATCAAGCGCGCCGACTACGACGCCGACGCCTCCCGCGCCCGCAGCCTCACCGACCACCAGAAGCGCGAGGGCTACCGCCTGCGCCCGGGCGTACGCTACGCCATCACCGACACCCTGATGCTCGAAGGCGAGATCACCTACAACACCTCGCGCCAGAACGCCGTGTACGGCGCCACGCCCTACATCGCCAACCGCGACACCACCGCCTTCACCCCGCGCCTGCAGTGGCGCCATGGCCTGGCGGGGCTGGCCAGCACCACCGTCGCCGGGCTGGATGTGTTCCACGGCAAGGTGGACAACGTCGCGCTGGATCAAGCTGGCTCGCAGCTCTCGCGCGCCTTCTACGTGCAGAACACCACCTCGCTCCGCTCCGACCTGCACCTCACCCTGGGCGGGCGCCGGCAGATTGTCCGCCAGCACGCCGAAGACCGCGCCAATGGCATCGACGGCGAAGCCACCCACGCCCGCAACGCCTTCGAAGCCGGCCTCGCCTGGGATCTCGACCGCAGCACCCGGCTGTTCACCCGCTGGGGCCAGGTGTTCCGCTTTGCCAACACCGACGAGCTCTTCGGCTACGACCCGCTCACCTACGCCCCGGTGTTCACCGGCGGCAACGTGCGGCCCCAGCACGGCACCAACCTCGAAGTCGGCGCCCGCTACAAGGCCGACGGCCTGATGGTGCAAGGCGCCATCTACCGCCTCAGCCTCACCGACGAGATCGGCTACAACCCCATCACCTACGCCAACGAGAACTTCGACCGCACCCGCCGCGAAGGCCTCGAACTCGAAGCCCGCTGGCGCGCCCTGCGTAACCTCGAGCTCAACGCCGGCCTCATCACCCAGAACGCCAAGTTCGTGGATGGCCCCTACAGCGGCAACACCGTCACCCTCGTGCCCAACCTCAAGTACCGGGTCGGCGCGGTGTTCGACGCCGCCACCGCCGGCCGCTACGGCGCCACCTGGACCCACGTGGGCAAGCGCCGCTTCGGGGGCGACTTCGACAACACCAAGGAGATGCTCGACGGCTACGGCATCCTCGATCTGCACGCCGACTGGAAGGTGCGTGACGTGACGCTGCAGCTGCGCCTCGCCAACGCCACCAACCAGAAGTACGCGCCCTACGCCCTGTACTCGTCCTTCGCCGGCGACTACTACTTCTACCCGGCGGAAGGCCGCACCCTGTTCGGCTCGGTGCGCTACGACTTCCGCTGAGTCGCGGGGCTTCATCACAGCTTCAAACCAGCAGGAACCTTCGGCCAGCGGCACCGCTGCCGGCCGATCGACGTGACCAAGGTGCTCCCGGGCCAGCAGGCCCGGGGGTTAAACGGGAAACAGGTGAGCGCGCTTTCATCGAAAGCCGCAAGGCCTGTGCTGCCCCCGCAACGGTAAGCAGGAACACGACGCGTCACTGCGCCACTGGGCCCTTCGGCCTGGGAAGGCGATGCGCCGCGGCGGTGCCGGATTCAACGGCCCCGCCCCACTGCGAGCCCGGATACCGGCCTCGGTTGCCTCAAGCGGAAGTGCCACGGGGTGGTGGCAGGCGCACGCCGGACGGTTTTCGACCGTCCCGGGCCAGCCTCTCCCCGGGTGCTTCCACCAGCAAACCACCGGGTTGGCGGGGACGCCGCCCGGTTCGGGAGACCTCCATGACCTTCATCCGCCCCACCCTTGCCGCCCTCGCCGTGGCCACTGCCTTCCCCGCCATCGGCCTTGCCGCCGACGCCGAACAACCCGTGGTGGTCGTCACCGCGTCCCGCCAGGCCCAGCGCGCCGACGAGGCCATCGCCGACGTCACCGTGATCGACCGCGCCCAGATCGAGCAATCCGGCGCCAGCTTCGGCCTGCCCGAACTCCTCGCCCGCCAGCCCGGCATCCAGATGGCCACCAACGGCGGCCCGGGCAAGAGCACCTCCATCTTCATGCGCGGCGGCAACGGCAACCACACCATCCTGCTCATCGACGGCATGCGCATCGGCTCCGCCACCACCGGCACCGCCAGCTGGCAGGACATCCCCCTGTCGCAGATCGAGCGCATCGAGATCGTCCGCGGCCCGGCCTCGGCCCTTTACGGCGCCGACGCCATGAGCGGCGTCGTCCAGATCTTCACCCGCAAGGGCCAGGGCGCCCCGCGCATCGACGCCTTTGCCGGCGCCGGCAGCTACGGCGCGCGGGAAGTCTCCGCCGGCGTCACTGGCGGCACTGAGCGCCTTAGCTACGCCCTGCGCGGCGGCTACACCGAGACCGAAGGCACCAGCGCCAAGATGCGCAAGGCCACCGGCTACAACCCCGACCACGATCCGTATCGCAACACCAGCATGTCGGGCAACCTGGGCTACCGCCTCGCCGACGGCCACGAGCTGGGCGCCACCTTCCTCGCCACCGAAGGCCGCAACTTCTACGACGGCGAAGCCAGCTTCAACAACTACAACAACTCCGCCCAGCGCGTCTGGAGCCTCCACAGCCGCAACCGTCTGACCGCCGGCTGGACGAGCACCCTGCGCTTCGGCCAGTCGGTGGATAGCTACGAAGGCTTCATGCTCAGCAAGCCCGCCGGCTCCACCATCCGCACCACCCAGGACCAGCTCGCCTGGCAGCACGACATCCGCCTGCCCGTCGGCACCCTGATGGCCGCCTACGAAAACCTCCATCAAAAGGCGCTCAGCGAAGGCGCCTTCGACGGCGGGCGCACCGTCAACTCGGCGCTCCTAGGCTGGACCGCCGGTTTCGGCGCCCACACCGTGCAACTCAACGCCCGTCACGACGAGAACAGCCAGTACGGCGGCAAGACCACCGGCTACGCCGGCTACGGCTACCAGATCGCCAACGGCCTGCGCTTCACCGGCAGCATCGGCTCGGCCTTCCGGGCGCCCACCTTCAACGAGCTGTACTACCCCGGCTTCGGCAACGCCAACCTCAAGCCCGAAAACGCCTACAACAAGGAGATCGGCCTGCTGTGGTCGCAGGGCGGCAGCTTTGCCAGCCTCACGGTGTTCCGCAACCGCATCTCCGACATGATCGTCACCTTCCGCAACCCCAGCACCGGCCGCTCGATGCCGTCCAACGTGCGCGAAGCGCTGGTGCAGGGCGTGTCGCTGGCGGGCGGCACCCGGCTGGCCGGGTTCGACCTCGAAGCCGGCATCGACTTCCTCGACGCCAAGGACCGCGACTCCGACGCCAGCCTGCCGCGCCGGGCCAAGCAGAGCGGCCACTTCCGCGTCAGCCGCAAAGTCGAGCGCATCACCGCCGGCGTCGAGCTGCAGGGCGTGGGCGGCCGCTACGATGCGGTCAGCTTCAGCAGCAGCTCCCTCGCCACCGCCACCGAGCGCGACCGGCTTGGCGGCTACGGCCTGCTCAACGCCTTCGTGAAGTACGCCGTCACGCCCGACTGGAGCCTCGAAGGCCGGGCCAACAACCTCCTCGACAAGCAGTACGAGACCGCCTACGGCTACAACACCCCCGGCGCCAACGTCTTCTTCGGCGTACGCTACGCCCCGAGGTAATTCGTAACCAAACCGGGCCGCGGGCAACCCCCGGCCCGGCGATGAACACACCCATGAACCCAGACACCTTCCGCCCGCAGGCGGCCTTCTGACGATGGCCGACGAGCTCCACCTCGCCACCCGCGGCCCCGCCACCACCCCGGCAACGCGTTCCCGCGCCGGCCGGCGCGGGCGCCAGCGCGCCCGGCTGGTGCTTCTTGCCCTCGTCGTCGCAGCGCTGGCCGCCTTTGCCTGGGCGCTCTCTGCCGGCGCGCTGGCGGTCTCCCACGTCGATCTGCTCGCCGCCC
>NZ_BSPX01000125.1:0-6179 GCF_030161255.1 Zoogloea oryzae | reverse complement strand
GTGCCGCGCACGGCGGGGTCGTCGGGCGCCGGGCGCTGCGGTTGCCAACGGCCGGCGCGCCAGTCGTCGAAACGGGCGATGGCCTCGCGCACGGCGGCGAGCGCGGCGTCGGTCACTTCGCTGCGATAGACGCTGGCCTTGGGCGCGGTGCGCATCGGAAAGACGCGGCTCGCCCACACGGGCCCGGCGTCCATTTCGGCTTCGGCCTGGAGCACGGTGACGCCCCACTCCGCCTCGGCGCGCTGGATCGCCCAGTCGAGGGCCGACGGGCCGCGGTCGCCGACGATGCCCGGATGCACGATCAGGCACGGCAGGCGCGACCACACGGTTTCGGGGATCGCGCGCTTGAGGAAGGGCGCCAGCAGCAGGTCCGGCTGGAACAGCGCGACGGCCTCTTCGGTGACCGAGTCGGCGATGTCGAACTCCACCGAGAGCTCGTGGCCGTCCGCCACCAGGGCGTCGAAGAGGCGCTGGGTGAGGCTGTTGAAGCTGTGGCAGAGAACGAGGATGCGCATTCAGGTCAAAGTAAAACCTCCGCCCTTACGGGCGTCGGTGCGAGCACCGTCGGGCGGCCGGGCGGCGCTCACAAGACGGCTTCGAAGCCCTCGAACTGCGGCGGGCCGAGGTAGATGTCGCGGCTGGAGCCGGCGCCGGCGTGGGCCTTGCGGAAGGCTTCGGAGCGCGTCCAGGCCTCGAAGGCGGCGGCGGATTCCCACACCGAGTGGCTGGCGAACAGCGTGAAGGCGTCGGTGGTCGGCCCCTGCAGCAGGTTGAAGGACCGGAAGCCGGGCACCTCGTCCAGGTGGGACTCGCGCTTTCTCCAGATCTCGATGAATTCGGCCTCGCGGCCGGGGGCAATGCGGAAGCGGTTCATGGCGATGAACATGGCAGGCACTCCGGAAAGGGGAAAAACGGGATCAGCAGATGCGCGGCAGCTGCTCGCCGGCCAGCCAGTCCACCATGCGGCGGCCGCCGAAAGCGGTCTTCATCTGCACGAAGCGGTGGTCGTCGGCGATGGCCTCGCCAACCCGCGCGGCGCGGGCACCGAGGGGATGGGCGCGCAGCGCGGCGACCAGCGCGTCGGCTTCATCGGCCGGACACACGGCGATCAGCTTGCCTTCGTTGGCGATGTTGAGGGGGTCGAGGCCGAGGAACTCGCAGGCGGCGGCCACCTGCGGGTCGACGGGAATCGCCGCCTCGTCGAGCACGACGCCGACGCCGGACTGCTGGGCGATCTCGTTGAGGGTCGCCGCCAGCCCGCCACGGGTCGGGTCGCGCAGGAGGCGCAGGCCGGGCGCGGCGGCCATCGCCACGGCGGCGAGGCCGTGCAGCGCGGCGGTGTCGGAACGGATCTCGGAATCGAAGGCGAGGTTCTCGCGCTGGGCCATGATGGCCATGCCGTGGTCGCCGAGGGTGCCGGAGACGATCACCGCGTCGCCGGCCCGGGCGTTGGCGCCGGAGAGGCTGCGGCCCACGGGCAGCGCGCCGATGCCGGTGGTGGTGATGAACACCCCGTCGCCCTTTCCTTTCTCAACCACCTTGGTGTCACCGGTGACCACCGGCACGCCGGCCTCGCGGGCCGCGGCGGCCATGCTGGCGACGATGCGGGCGAGGTCGGCCAGCGGAAAGCCCTCTTCGAGGATGAAGCTGGCGGCCAGATACAGCGGCCGGGCGCCCATCACCGCCACGTCGTTGACGGTGCCGTGCACCGCCAGGCAGCCGATGTCGCCACCGGGAAAGAACAGGGGCGAGACCACGTGGGCGTCGGTGGCCACCACCAGCCGCTCGCCGGGGCCGGGGGCCGGCAGCACGGCGCCGTCGTCGCCCTGGCGCAGCCATTCGTTGTCGAAGGCCTTGCCGAAGACGTCGGAGATGAGCTGGACCATCGCGCGGCCACCGCCGCCGTGGGAAAGATCGACGCTGCCGTGACGCAGGTCGAGGGGTCGGACGTAGTTTTTTTTCATCGCCGGGCCGCCCCAAGATGAAAAAGCGCCCCCTCGGGGGGCCGCGATCCCGCACAGCGGGTGAGAGTGGGGGTACTTTTCATGGGCGCGTGTCGTTTCGGTCGGAGGCCCGGCCGGCCCGGCACGCGCGCACGTGCCGGAGCGGATCAGGCCTGGGTCAGCTGGTTCTCGGTGAGGTGTTTGAGGGTGTCGGCCACCGCCCGGGTGTGGTCGGCGTTGCCGGCGGTCTGGCTGCTGATGGTCTCGATGTCGGTGAGGAGCGACGACAGGCGCGACACGTCGCCGGACTGGCGTTCGATCTCCTGGGCCACGCGGCCGATCTCGCCGGCCAGCGACGAGATGTCGGCGCCGATCTCGCCGGCGCTGGTGCGGGATTTCTCGGCGAGCTTGCGCACCTCGTCCGCCACCACCGCAAAGCCGCGTCCGGCCTCGCCGGCCCGGGCCGCCTCGATGGCGGCATTGAGGGCCAGCAGGTTGGTCTGGTCGGCGATCTGCTGGATCACCTCGACCACGCCCTGGATGCGGCCACTGGCCAGCGCGAGCTGGCGGGCGCTGTCGGCGGCACCGGCGGCCTGGTTGGTGAGGTTGGTGACCATCGTTCCGGCGTCGTGGACGACCCGCCCCTGCTCGTCGATGTGGCCGCCGAGGGCCCCCACCGAGGCGTAGAGGTCGCCGGCGCAGGCTTCGAGCTGGCGGGCGGTGTCGTTGCGCAGGACGTAGGACGACTGGAGGGTCTGCCCCAGGCTGTTGAGGCCACGCACCACCAGGGAGATGTTGTCGTCGAAGCCGGACGGATCGAGCTGGCTGTCGAAGCTTTCGGACTGGTAGTCGGCGATCTGGCGCACGATCACCCGCGACAGGCCGGCAAACTTGTTGCTCTGGCGGCGCAAGAAGAAGGCCTTGAACTCACCGTAGTGGGCGACGAAGTTATCCACGAACTCGTCGCGGAAGGGCGCGCCCTCGGGCACCCGGAAGAAGAACACCGCGGTGAGGGTCTGGTTGAGGTTGAGGCCGAGGATCTCGCCAAAGGTGGAGAAGCCGGCCATCTGGCCGCCGGGCAGCACGTCGCCGAGGCGCGCGAGCTCCTTGTCGTTGTAGAGCCGGCGCAGGATGCAGTCGTTGAGGATGCCGGCCACGGGCAGGCCGGGCTTGCCGTTCATGAAGGCCTTGAAATCCCGCTCGGTGGCCTGGGCGAGGCCGGTGCGGCGGACCAGCAGCAGGTCTTCGCCCGGCGAGATGTCGCAGTAGAAATTGACCCGCCCGGCATCGAGATTGACGTTCACCACCGATCGGACGAACAGCTCGTCGCCCACCTTGATCGCGAAGGAGTAGTCGGCCAGCTTGCTCTCGAGCGCCTGGGGCTGACAGCGGAAGTGCCGGCACAGGGCGTCGATGAAGGACACGATGCTGCCGTCCTCGGCGATCACCTGGCTCACGTAGCGCTGCTCCAGCGACGCGCCGATCACCGGGAAGCGGGCGCCGTCGGGCTCGAAGTTGTGGCTCTTGAGCACGCCGAAGCGGGTGCCCTTGGCCACCTTCAGGAAGGCGATCAGGGCGTGGTTCTCGAGCTTGCGGGTGCCGTCGTGGATCCAGGTGTTCTTGAAATCGAACTTGCCGCCGGCCGAGCCGCCCACGAACAGGCACGGGAAACGCCCGGATTCGTAGAGCGCCTCCATGAAGAAGGATTCGGAGGCCGACAGGCCGTCGAACAGGATGTGGGCGAAGGTGTCCCGGTGGTCGATTTCGATGTCCACCCGCACATCGCGGATGCGCTTGGCGAGGGCCGCGACCCGGTCGCGCACCGGCAGGTCGCGCTGGCCCCGGCGCAGGTCTTCGCTGCCCAGGGGCACTGCGACCACCTGGGCGCGGGCGATCAGGGAGGCGTCAAAGCACTGGATGACCACCCGGTCCCAGCTGTTGCCGGTGGCGCAGTAGAGCGGGCCGCTGCCGCTGCACAGTTCGCCGGCGGTGGAGCACAGCATCACCGGCACACCGGGGAAGCGCCCGCTGACGGCCCGGGCGACGGGCTCGATATCCACGTGGGGCGACACGTAGGCGCTGATGAAAGTGGGCTGGATGGCGACCGCGGCGAGGGTCGATGCCACATCGGCGGCGCGGCACTGCAGGGTGTGCACGCCCGGCTGCGGCGCGGCGCGCAGCTTGCTGAACAGGTTCACTTCAAGTCTCCTTGCGGGCCTCGGAACGGGCCGTGTCCGCGGTGTATCGGCGAAGACTGATGAAGGTTTAGCACCATGAAGGCGAACGTGCTGCCGCGGCAACTGCCGACGTCATGGCCAGACGCGAAGTGAATACCGATGTCCACAGGCATCGGCCGCTAGCCCGCCACCACCGGGATGTCGCGGAAACGCCCGTAGGTGTAGTGGGCGGCGCAGGCGCCCTCGGACGACACCATGCACGAGCCCATCGGCGTCTCGGGGGTGCACACCGTGCCGAAGAGCTTGCAGTCGAGGGGCGTCTTGACGCCGCGCAGGATCGCCCCGCATTCGCACGACTTGTGATCGGGCACCGGCTGGTAGACGAGGCCGAAACGGGCCTCGGCGTCGAAGGCGGCGAAGCGCTCGCGGATGCGCAGGGCCGAGTACGGCACCATGCCCAGCCCGCGCCATTCAAAGGCCTGGCGCAGCTCGAAGACCTCGGACACCAGCGCCTGGGCCTTGAGGTTGCCGTCCTCGGTGACGGCGCGGGTGAACTCGTTCTCCACCTCGGCGCGGCCCTCGTTCACCTGACGCACCAGCATCCGGATGGCCTGCATCACGTCCAGCGGCTCGAAGCCGGCGATCACCACCGGCTTGCGGTATTCCTCGGCGAAGTGGGCGTAGGGCCGGCTGCCGATGATGGTGCTGACGTGGGCCGGGCCGATGAAGCCGTCCAGCGGCACCGTGCCCAGCTCGCGCACCTCGGGCGATTCGAGGATCGCGGTGATCGCCGACGGGGTGAGCACGTGGCAGCTGAGCACAGAGAAGTTCTTGAGCCCGAGCTCGGCCGCCTGGCGGATCACCAGCGCGGTGGGCGGCGTGGTGGTCTCGAAGCCGATGGCGAAGAACACCACCTGGCGATTGGGCTCCCGCTGGGCCAGCGCCAGCGCGTCGGCGGCGGAGTAGATCATCCGGATGTCGGCGCCGCGGGCCCGGGCGCGGAGCATCGACAGCCCTTCGGATGCCGGCACGCGCAGGGTGTCGCCGTAGGTGCACACGGTGACGCCTTCATTCAGGGCCAGCTGGATCGCCTGGTCGATGCGGCCGATGGGCAATACGCACACCGGGCAGCCGGGGCCGTGGATCATCCGCACTTCCGGCGGCAGCAGGTCGGCCACGCCGTAGCGGGAGATGGCGTGGGTGTGGCCGCCGCAGAACTCCATGAAGGCGTAGCGCCGGCCGGGCTCGACCTCGCGGGCGATGGCGGCGGCGAGGCCGCGGGCCACGTCGCCGTCGCGGAACTCATCCACGTACTTCATGCGGCCTCCGCGCCCACGTCGATGCCGGCCTGGGCCATCAGGGCGAGGGTCTGCTCGGCTTCTTCCGGATCGAGCCGGGTGAGCGCGTAGCCCACGTGGACGATCACGTAGTCGCCCACCGCCACGCCGTCGACGAGTTCCAGCGAGATCGTCTTGCGCACGCCGCCAAGATCGACGACGGCCTGGCTGTCGGGAAGGAGTTCGACCACGCGGGTCGGGATGGCGAGGCACATGGTTTCAGTCCTTGGGTTTCAGTCACCACTGCCGAGACGCGCCTTGCGCTCGGCGGTGTAGGCCCACCACGGGCGGGCCGGCTCGCCGCCCATGAAGCGGGTGGCGGCGATGAAGGTGTCGAGGAGGCAAGGGTCGTTGCAGATGCCGCTGACCGCGTTGAACTCGGCGTAGAGCTCGAAGGGATCGCGCCCGGCAAGCTGCGCCGGGGCGTCGATGCCGATGCGGCGCAGGATGTCGGCCACGGCCTTGCCCACGTTGGGCATATCCTCCAGCCGGCGCACGCCGGCCGGGGTCGCATCCAGCTTGCTCACAGCAGCCCCCGGCGGAGTTCTGCCCGCGCCACCCAGGCCTGGCCGAGGGCGATGCCGCCGTCGCCGGGGGGCACGTGCTGGGCTTCGAACACCGCGAGGCCGCGGGTGGCGAGCTTGTGGCGCAGGCCGATGGCGAGCTCGCGGTTGAGCAGGCAGCCGCCAGCCAGGGCCACCCGGCGCAGGCCGGTGGCGAGG
>NZ_BSPX01000124.1:0-6395 GCF_030161255.1 Zoogloea oryzae | reverse complement strand
CGCAAGCGCGGCCTGCTGGCCCGCGCCGTCGCCCGCGGTGGCCGGCCCACCGACCCGCTCGCCGCGCTGGCCGAGTACGGCGGCTTCGAGATCGCCATGATGGCCGGCGCCATGCTCGGCGCCGCCGAGGCAAAGATGGTGCTGCTGATCGACGGCTTCATCGTCACCAGCGCGCTGCTGGTGGCCCACGCCATCGCGCCGGAGATCCTCGATTACTGCGTGTTCGCCCACCGCTCCCACGAGGCCGGCCACGTGGTGCAGCTGGCCCACCTGGGCGCCGAACCGCTGGTGCAGCTCGACCTGCGCCTGGGCGAAGGCACCGGCGCGGCGCTGGTGTATCCGCTGGTGCAGGCGGCGGTGAATTTCCTCAACGAGATGGCCAGCTTCGAATCCGCCGGCGTGGCCGGCAAAGCCTGATCCCGCCCCGGATGCGCACCCAGCTCGAACTCTTCTTCATCGCCATCGGCTTCTTCACCCGGCTGCCGGTGCCGGGCTGGGTCGGCTTCGCCCCCGAAAAGCTCGGCCACGCGGCGCGCTACCTGCCGCTGGTGGGCTGGCTGGTAGGGCTGGCGGGCGTGGCGGTGTATCTGCTGGCGGTGCAGGTGCTGCCGGTGGATATCGCGGTGGTGCTGGCGATGGCCGCCACCATCCGCATCACCGGCGCCTTCCACGAAGATGGCTGGGCCGACGCCTGCGACGGCCTCGGCGGCGGCTGGAACCGCGAGCAGGTGCTGGCGATCATGAAGGACTCGCGGATCGGCAGCTACGGCACCATCGGCCTGGTGCTGATGCTCCTCGCCAAATACCTCGCCCTCACCAACCTGGGCGCCGACGAAGACTACCCGGTGATCGCCGCCCTGCTGGTGGCCCATCCCCTATCGCGGCTGGTGGCGGTGGGGCTGATGGCCACCCTCGACTACGCCCGGCCGGACGACACCTCCAAATCCGCCCCGGTGGCCCGCCGCCCGACCGCCGCCGAGCTGGGCATCGCCACCCTGGCCGGCGTGCTGCCGCTGCTGCTGCTCAACCCCCGCGAGGCGCTGGCCGTGCTGGCGGTGTGCGCGGTGGTCGGCATCCAGGCCCGGCGCGTCTTCGTGCGTCGGCTCGGCGGCTACACCGGCGACTGCCTGGGCGCCGCCCAGCAGGTGGCCGAACTCGCGATCTACCTGGGAATCCTCGCCACGTGGAGCTTTACCTGATCCGCCACCCCCGGCCCGCCGTGGCGCCGGGGGTCTGCTACGGCCAGACCGACCTGGGCCTCGCCGAATCCGCCGACGTGGTGGCCGAGCGCCTGCGCCCGCTGCTACCGGCCGATTACGCCCTCTTCGCCAGCCCCCTGGCCCGCGCCCGCCTGCTCGCCGAAGCCCTCGGCACGCCGCGCCTCGACCCGCGCCTGAAGGAAATCCACTTCGGCGACTGGGAAGGCCGCAGCTACGACGACATCGGCCAGGCCGCCCTCGACGCGTGGGTGGCCGAACCGCTCGATTTCGCCCCGCCCGGCGGCGAATCGCCGCGCCGGATGGCCGGTCGGGCACTGGATTTTCTCGCCGAACTCCGCGCCGAGGCACCCACCGCGGCGGTGGTCGTCGCCCACGGCGGGCCGCTCCGGGCGCTGGCCGGCGAACTGCTCGGCCTGCCGCCCGAGCGCTGGCTCACCCTCGACTTTGCCTGCGGCGAAGTCACCCGGCTCGATCTCCACGACTGGGGCACCGTGCTGCGCTGGTTCAACCGCTAGCGCATTGCCCGCAACGGGCAGCGCGCCGCACCCAAGCATGCCTTTCGAATTATGCCGGATGCTACCATCCGGCCCGAATGGCATGTCCCGCACAGACCATTCTTCCCAACGGAGCCCCCCGGTGCCCGATCGCCCGCAGAAGGCGCGGCCCCGGCCAAGCAACGATCTCAAGGAAGAACCCATGCCCCGCTCCCACCGCCGCACCCTGCGGCAGGCGGCCGTCGCCATCGCCGCCACCCTGGGCCTCGCCGGCGCCGCCCAGGCCTACGTGCTGTCAGCCTACGACGCGTCGATCCACACCACCGACACCGCCGCCCTCAACGCCGCGCTGGGCCTCGCCGCCCTCACCGCGGTCGAGGATTTCGAAGACGCCACGCTGGTGGCCGGCCTCACCTCGTCCCTCGCCATCGACGGCCGCGACCTGCCCAACCACGCCTGGGACGGCATCACCACCACGGTCTCGGGCTATCCGGTGTTCACCATCAGCCTGCCGGGCATCCGCCTGTTCGGGATCGGCATCTCCGACAACGACGGCGGCGGCCAGACGATCACCATCAACAACCTCGCGCCCCTTGATCTGTCCTCGGTGGCCGGCTATCGGGGCGACTCCAGCGGCCGCGCCACCTACGTGATCGTCCGCGCCGAAACGGGCGACGCCGACATCACCCGGATCGCCATCGACGGCAGCCTCACGCCGATGTTCGACCACCTCGTCCTCAGCACCGATTCCGGCCTCACCCCGGCAGGCAGCGTCCCCGAACCCGGCAGCGCGCTCCTGGCCCTCGCCGGCATCGGCGCGCTGGCCCGGCTGCGCCGCCGCTGACACCGCGCCCCGGATCACCCCTGGTCCGGACATCCCCACGGTAACCCCCCGCCGCCGGCAACCGGTTCATCCGGCCCGGCGGCACCCCTGCGCCGCCTCGCCCTGGCGCCGAAGATCTCCTGCCAGCGCCCATTTCGGGCAAAAACCCGCCCTCCGCTGCCTGAAAGCACAAGAAACCCCCAGAATTTGTAAGCAATCATTTCATGCAACGAGTTTCTGATGTTTTTGACATCTGAAAATCGAATTTGGCGAGATACTCGTTTTGCAGGGAATAGCCCTGACGCCCGCCGAAGCCTCCCAGGAGTTCAGGCCGACGGGCCTGCAAAACTCAAGGGGATTTCACCATGGAAAAACGCCGTACGTTCCTCAAGGCGGGTGGGGCGGGCTTGCTCGCGTCGCTCGTCTCGCCATTCAGCTTTGCCCAGACCACGGCGACGCTGCTGTCGTCCCTCCGCAGCAAGCAGTTCACCGCGGCGATGCCCAACCCGCTCGACCCGGCCAACCTGTTTGCGCCGGATGTCGCCGGGGGCACCAGCTACACCCTGAAGATCAAGGAATTCCAGGCCAACCTGGGCCTCGTCAATCCGGCCACCGGCAAGGCCGTCAAGACGACCCTGTGGGGCTACGGCTCCACCACCCAGGCGCCGAGCTACCCCGGCCGCACCTTCAACCTGCGCCAGAACGTGCCCGTCACCGTGCGCTACGTGAACGAGCTGATGAACAGCGCCGGCCCGCTGCCCCACCGCCTGCCGGTGGACACCACCATCGACTGGGCCAACCCCGGCAACCTGGGCGGACGCGCCCCGGTGCCGCTGGTCGCCCACCGCCACGGCGGCGACCAGGGCACGCTCTCCGACGGCCTGCCGGACGCCTGGGCCACCCCCGACGTGAACCTGAACGGCATGCCCGACTACCGGGGCCGCCTGTTCAGCGCCAGCTACACCTTCGACAACAGCCAGGAAGCCGGCCACCTCTGGTACCACGACCACGCGCTGGGCGTGACCCGTCTCAACGTGTACATGGGCCTCGCCGGCAACTACTTCATCCGCGACAAGAACGAGGACTACCTCGTCCAGTGCGGCCAGCTGCCGGCCTACCCCTACGAGCTGCCGATCTGCATCCAGGACCGCCAGTTCAAGAACACCGGTGCGCTCAACTACCCGGCCACCGACCCGGCGAACCCGTCGGCGCCCAACCCCACGCATCTGCCGGAGTTCTTCGGTGACGTGGTGGTCGCCAACGGCGTGCCCTGGCCGCGCTTCGACTGCGAGCCGCGCCTGTACCGCCTGCGCCTGCTCAACGGCTCGGATTCCCGCGTGTTCACCCTCAGCTTCGTGCTCGAGAACTTCCAGGGCACCAAGCTCACCTTCTGGCAGATCGGCACCGACCTGGGCCTAATGAACAGCCCGGTGCCCCTCACCAGCCTCACCCTCGCCCCTGGCGAGCGGGCCGACGTGCTGGTGGATTTCTCGCGGATCATCTGGTGGTGGCACGGCAAGGTCATCGTCAGGAACAGCGCCAACACGCCCTTCCCCAACGGCCTGCCGCCGGTGGCCGGCACCACCGACCGGGTGATGGCCTTCAGCGTCACCAAGCCGCTGGGCTTCTTCGGGTGGAGCCTGTCGCTGCTCACCGGCGCCGCAATCCCGACCAACCTGCGCCCGGTGCACGGCCCGCTGCCCACGCCCGTCACCACCGGCGTCAAGGTGCGCAAGCTCATGCTGTTTGAAGGCACCGACGCCTACGGCCGCCTGCAGACCATGCTCGGCACCGTCAATCCGGCCGCCGGCAACCCGGCCGGCCCCGGCTTCGGCACCTTCCTGTACACCGATCCGGTCACCGAGAACATCGCGGTGGGCAGCACCGAGATCTGGGAGATCTACAACACCACGGTGGACGCCCACCCGATCCACCTTCACCTCACCAACTTCCGCGTCCTCGACCGACAGGGCTTCACCGGCACCCTGGTGCCCAAGCCCATGGGCTTCGGCGCCACCGGCGGCTATCTCACCCGGATCGCCCTCTCCGGCGCCCGCGCTCCGGCGCTGCCCAACGAGCAGGGCCGCAAGGACACGGTGCTGGCCTACCCGGGCCAGGTGACGCGCATCGTCGCCACCTTCACCCGGCCGGGCGAGTACGTGTGGCACTGCCACATCCTGTCCCACGAAGACCACGAGATGATGCGGCGCTTCGTCGTCGCCTGAGCGACCGGACCGGCCGGAGCAGCCCCGCTCCGGCCAGGGTGCGGAAGCGTCGGAAAAATTCGGGCAGAATCCGCCCACCGACGCCGCGCCCGGTCCGCCGCCCGTCGCCGTCCGCCCTCCGGGCCGGGCGGCTTTTTTTCGCGCCGGGCCAAGCGTCAGCCACGATCCGAGAGAGAGCGCACGATGACCCACTTCCTGGCCGACGACGGCGAAAAGATCCACGTGAAGATTTCCGGCGAAGGCCCGCCGATGGTGCTGCTGCACGGCTGGACTTCATCCCACCGGGACTGGAACCCCTTCCTCGCCGCCTTCGAGCCCGCCCACCGGGTGTTCCGCTGGGACGCCCGCGGCCACGGCGGCCACCACCTGGAAACCGCCAGCGTGCCCACGGTGGCGCGCATGGCGCGGGATCTGCAGAACCTCCTCGACCACCACCAGCTCGATCAGGTGATCGTCGCCGGGCACTCGATGGGCGCGCTCACCCTGTGGCAATACCTGCGGGATTTCGGCGACAGCCGGCTGGCGAAGCTGATCTTCATCGACCAGTCGCCCAAGCTCGTCACCGACGCCGGCTGGCCCAACGGCATCTGCGGGGATTTCGACGCGGCGCGCAACGCCGCCTTCATCGACGACCTGGAAACCGACTTCGCCGAGGCCGTGCTACGCCTCGTCGCCCACGGCCACAACGCCCGGGCGCGCCAGCTGTACGAAGAGAACGGCCCCGGCATCCAGTCAGCCCGCCAGCGCCTGGCGAGCTTCGACGCCCGCGCGCTGATCGACTGCTGGAAGAGCCTCACCGCCGCCGACTACCGGGACGTGCTGCCCACCATCAGCGTGCCGGCGCTGCTGGTGTATGGCGGCGCGAGCAACTTCTACTCGGCCGCCACCGCCGCCTACGTGCGCGACCACATCCCGGATGCGCGCCTGCACATCTACCCGGACGTGGACCACGCCCCGCACCTGTGGGAGAAGGAGCGCTTCGTGCGCGACGTGCTGGATTTCGTCGCGGGCTGAGGTTCAGGGCACCAACCAGTCGCCGTCCGGCACCAGCTTGCCGTCGGCGCCCACCTTCATCAGGTAGCCGCCCTTCGAGCCGTAGTGCTGGCCCGGCCCCAGCGTGAAGCGCGGGAAGGCCGTGCTCACCGCGCCGGCGTAGGCATCCTCCACCCGCTCGATCAGCGCCGCGCGGGACGGCGGGCTGGGCAGGGTGTACAGCGCTCGCGCGGTGACAAGACACGCCGACCAGGTGTTGCCCTGGGTCCGCTCGGTCTCCCGCGCCAAGGTCAGCCCCTGGCCGCTCATCCACCCGCCCAGGTTGAAGACCATCCGCGCCAGGCGCTGATTCGGCTCATCAAACGGATAAATCACCCGCAGATTGTTGCTGGAAATGGTACGAATCGCCCCCGGGTCCGAGGCCTTGTCCAGCTCGCCGATGGTCGCCGACACCAGCACCGGCACGCCGGCCGGCAGCTTCGGCGGATGCGCGGCAAAGGCCTTGAGCTGCGCCGGGGTCAGCCACAGCAGCAGCGCGTCATCCTTGGCAAGCGCCGGTAGCGGGGCGCCGGGCGCCAGGTCGAGCCGGCGGGCGCCGCGGCGTTCGGCGGCGAAGGCGGTGTAGGCCGCGTTGGCGGCA
>NZ_BSPX01000123.1:0-6521 GCF_030161255.1 Zoogloea oryzae | reverse complement strand
AGCTTCCGGCCCTGTCGGCCGAGCTGCTGAGCCTGGTCACACTGCTCGAAACCCGGCTCCCCCCCGAGACCCCGGACGGCGCCGTCACCCTCGACGCCGCGGCCTTCCGCGAGGCGGGCGCGCAGCTGGCCCAACAGCTGCGCGACGCCGACGGCGCGGCACCTGCGACCTTCCGGGCGCTCCGGCCCGATCTCATTACCCGAATCGGGATTGAAAAAGCCGCACAAATCTCCAACGCCATCCAGCACTACGATTATGATGAGGCACTAGCCCGCCTGAGCGAGACGCTCGACGAAACGGCCATGCCCGGAGACCACGCCTGATGCATCCCATCGACAGTCATCGCCCTCTCATCCTGGTCGTGGATGACGCGCCGGAGTCGATCGAGCCGATCGTCGACTGCCTGCAACGCGCCGATTTCCGCACGCGTATCGCCACCAGCGGCAAGCGCGCCCTTCAGCTTGCCAGCAGCAAGCCGGTGCCCGATCTCATCCTCCTCGACGTGAGCATGCCGGACATGGACGGCTACGAGGTGTGCAGCCAGCTCATGAACGATCCCGTCACCGCCAACATCCCGGTGATCTTCCTCACGATCCGCAACGAAGAGATGGACGAGCAGCTCGGCTTCGACGCCGGTGCGGTGGACTACATCACCAAGCCCATCAGCCCGCCGCTGGTGCTCACCCGCATCCGCAACCACCTCACCCTCAAGGCCGCCAGCGATTTCCTGCGCGACCGCAACAGCTACCTCGAACAGGAAGTCACCCGCCGCACCCGCGAACTCTCCCTGATCCAGGACGCCACCATCGTCGCCATGGCCTCCCTGGCCGAAACCCGCGACAACGAGACCGGCAACCACATCCGCCGGACCCAGTCCTACCTGCGCCTGCTGGCCCGCCACCTGCAGTCCAACCCCCACTACGCCGCCGAGCTCACCGACGAGAACATCGACCTGATGTACAAGTCGGCGCCGCTCCACGACATCGGCAAGGTCGGCATTCCCGACCGCATCCTCCTCAAGCCCGGCAAGCTCACCCCCGCCGAGTTCGAGGTGATGAAGACCCACACCACCCTCGGCCGCGAAGCCATCAGCCGGGCCGAAGCCCTGTTCGGCGTGTCCGCCCGCTTTCTGCGCTTCGCCAAGGAGATCGCCTACTCCCACCAGGAGAAATGGGATGGCTCCGGCTACCCGCTGGGCCTCTCCGGCGAACGCATCCCCCTGTCGGCGCGCCTGATGGCGGTGGCCGATGTCTACGACGCGCTGATCAGCAAGCGGGTATACAAAGCCGCCGTCAGCCATCTCGACGCCGTCGAGGCGCTCCGTGCCGGCAGCGGCACCCACTTCGATCCGAACATCATCGAGGCCTTCCTGGCCCTGCAGGACGAGTTCCGGAACATCGCCCAGCGCTTCGCCGACGTGGACGTGGACGAAGCCGCCGAGGCAGCGCGGCTGCGGCTCGTCTTTGGCGACTGACGCGCCCCTCCAGAACTCAAGATTCAGCCCTGGCGTCCGTAAAAGGTCAGCCGGCCGGAGAGCCGGCAAAGTCCGCTTTACGTCCGACAGGAGACCTGATGCCCCCCCGCCCGACGTCCCGACCGGTCGCCGCCCACCTTCGCCGTTACGGGCTGGCGCTTCTGGTCTTCGCGGTTGTGCTGGCCCTCACCGTGGACAACTATCGCACCGCGCTGCTCGAGGAGGCCACCGCCACCCGGGAACGTCTGCACCTGCTCGCTCAGGAACAGGTCATCCACCTGCGCGAGCGCACCGAGAGCCTCCTGCGCCAGGCCGACATCCTGAGCGGCCAGCTGGCCATCGCCCCCCATAGCAGCCGCGCCCAGCTCGGGCGCATGGTCACCCCGGTCTTCACCCACAACCCCGAGATCCTGCGGATCGGCATCGTCCATGTGGATGACGGCAAGGCCGCGATCACCGCCAGCACCACCCGCGACGCCGCAGACAGCAGTCCGCCAGCAACCGCGAGCAGATCCGCCATTCCCGATGCCCTCCTCGCCGCCGCCGTGGCCGCCGAGCACACCGAGGCCATCAGCGCCACCATCCCCTTCGCCCTGCCCGCCATCGGTGGCCCCCAGCAGACCTCGGTGCTCATCCTCAGCCCGATCCCTGGCGACCGCACCCACACCGGCGGCCGGGAACTGCTGTTCATCCAGATGTCGGTGAGCACCCTGCTCGAACAAGCTTTTGCGGTCACTTATCCGACCAACGGCCCGCGCCCCTTCGAGCTCGAGATCGTCGATGCCGACGCCAGCGCCAGCCTGCCGGTCCATCGCAGCCCGACCTTCCGCATCGGCAAGACCTCCTTCGCCGACAGCATCTCCTTCGCCGATCGCCGCTGGCTGGTGATCGCCGCCGCCGACCATGAAATGGACAGCCTCGTCGTCGGCCGGGACGCGGGCGCCCAGCTGCTCTCGGGCCTCGCCCTGGCAACCCTGGCAGCGCTGATGATTCATGTGCTGCAGACCCGCGCCGACGCCGTGCGCCGGCAGGTGGACGAAAAAACCGTCGCCCTTGGCGACGCCAACGCCTCGCTGGAGCAGTACGTCAAGGCCCTTGGCGACACCAACCGCCTGCTCGAAAGCGAAGTGGAAAAGCACGCCCGCTCGGAAGCCCTGCTGCGCGAAACCACCACCCTCCAGCGAGCCATCCTCGACTGCGCCGAATACGCCATCGTCTATACCGACGCCTCCGGCATCATCCGCGTTCTCAACCCCGCGGCCGAGCGGATGTTCGGCTACCGCGCCGACGAGCTCATCGGCAGCGAGACCCCGCTCATCTTCCACACCCCCGAAGACATCGCCCGCTGGGCGCTCACCGAAAAGGCCGGCGGGTTCGCCGCGGTCACCGCCGCCGCCATGGGGCCCACCCACGAAGTCAGCCTGCGGCGACGGGACGGCAGCATCTTCCCGGCCAACCTCAGCATCTCGGAAGTGCGCGACGCCCACCGCCATGTGCGCGGCTACCTGGGCATCGTCGCGGATGTCACCCAGCGCCACGACGCCGAGCGGCGCATCCGCCACCTGGCCCACTACGACAGCCTCACCTCCCTGCCCAACCGCACCCTGCTCAACACCCACCTCACCGAGGTCATCAACACCGCCCGGGAACGCCGCCGCGGTGCCGCGGTGCTGTTCACCGACCTCGACCGCTTCAAATACGTGAACGACACCCTCGGCCACCACGCCGGTGACGAGCTCCTGCTCGCCGTGGCCCAGCGCCTGCGCGGCTGCGTGCGCGACGGCGATCTGGTCGCCCGCACCGGCGGCGACGAGTTCGTGATCGTCCTCGACAACCTGGACAAGGGCTCGATGCCCGAAGACGTGGCGGAGCGCATCCTGGCCAGCCTGTCCCGCCCCTTCGAGCTCCACGGCCGTCAGTTCACCATCTCGCTCTCCATCGGCATCGCCCTCTTCCCCAACGACGGCCACGACGGCGCGGCCCTCATCAAGCACGCCGACGCCGCCATGTACCTGGCCAAGGAACGCGGCCGCAACAACTACCAGTTCTTCGACCACGGCCTGTCCGAACGCTTCAGCGAACGCCTCGACCTGGAAAACCGCCTGCGTCAGGCCGTCGAGGAAGGCCAGCTGGCCCTGTTCTACCAGCCCCAGGTGGACACCCTCAGCGGCGAACTCATCGGCATGGAAGCCCTCATCCGCTGGCGCCAGCCCGACGGCAGCATGATCCCGCCGGACGTGTTCATCCCCATCGCCGAAGAATCCGGCCTGATCGTGCCCATCGGCGCCTGGGTGCTCCATCAGGCGTGCCGGCAGAACCAGGCCTGGCAGTCCGAAGGACTCAGCCACGTGCCGATCAGCGTCAACCTCTCGGCCCGCCAGTTCGACGACGCCGGCCTCCTCGACACCATCCGCAAGGCCCTCGCCGAAACCGGCCTCGCCCCCGCCTTCCTGGATCTGGAGCTCACCGAGAGCCTGGTGATGCGCAACCCCGAGCACACCCGCAACCTGCTCGCCGAATGCAAGAAGCTCGGCCTGCAGCTGTCGGTGGATGACTTCGGCACCGGCTACTCCAGCCTCGCCTACCTCAAGCGCTTCCCCATCGACCGGCTGAAGATCGACCGCTCCTTCATCGACGAGATCGTCACCAAGGCCGACGACGCCGCCATCGCCCAGACCATCGTCGCGATGGCCCACACCCTGCGCCTGGAGGTGGTCGCCGAAGGCGTCGAGACCGACGCCCAGCTGGCCCTGCTGCGCCGCTGGCGCTGCGACGCCTACCAGGGCTACCTGTGCAGCCGCCCCATGAGCGCCGACGACATGACCCGGCTGCTGCGCACCCGCCGCGCCACCCGCGAGGTGTCCCTCGCGGTCGCCTGATCAACCGCCAGGCCTCAGAGCAGCCACTTGAAGCAGTAAAGCGCCGCCATCCCCACCCCGATGGTGGCCAGCACGCTGCCGGTGCGCCACGCCACCAGCGTGGCCACCAGCGCCGCCCAGGGCTTGGGCGCCATCAGCGACAGCACCACCTCGCCCCCGTGGATGAACAGCTCGCCGGCGGTCAGCGCCGCAAAGCTCGCCGGCGCAATGTGCCTGCACAGGGCATGCAGCCAGCCCGGCAGGCGCCGCCCGGCAAACAGCCCGATCATCGCGTAGCGGTACAGAAAGGTGACGATGCCCACCGTCACCAGCAGGCCAACCAGCGCGCCCGTCGTCATGGCCGGCTCCGCTTTGCGGCCATCACCCCGGCCAGCAGGCCCAGCACGATCGCCACCACCAGCCCCAGCCGAAAGGGCAGCGCCGCCATCGCCAGCGTGGCCACGGCCGCCACCAGCGCCGCCGCCTGCCCGGCCCGCTCGCGCATCAGCAGGGTGAGGAGCGCGATGAAGGTGAGCGGCACCGCAAAGTCGATGTCCCACTCCGCCGGCACCGTCGCGCCAAACAGCAGCCCGGCCGCGGTGGAGAGCTGCCAGGTGGCCCAAAGGGTGAAACCACAGCCGAGGAAATACCAATGCCGGTGGTCCGGCCCCGTCTCGGGACGGCCGCGGGTCTGGTAACGCAGGATCGCCACCGCGTAGGCCTCGTCGGTGAGCAGGTAGGCCAGCAGCATCCGCCAGCGCCGGGGCAGATGGCGCACATGCTCGGCCATCGACACGCTGTACAGCATGTGACGCAAATTGAGCAGGCCGGCGGTGAGCCCGATGGGCAGCGCCCCGGCGCCCGCCGCCAGCATCTGCACGATCACGAGCTGCGCAGCCCCCGCAAAGACCACCGCCGACGCGGCCTGGGCCAGCCAGGGCGGCATCCCGGCTGCCAACGCACCGATGCCGTAAAGCATCCCGAAGGGCACCACGCCCAACTGCAGCGGCGCCTCGTCGCGGCAGCCCGCGAGGAATTCGGACAATCTGGAAGACATGCAGGAGATCCAGCCGGCCTCCCGGAACGGAAAGGCCGGCGGCAGGGAATCGGAATCAGAACTGCTCGGAAGGCGCCTTGGCAGGCCGCCCGTCGCGCAAGAGCTTGGCCGGGTCGAGTTCGCCCTTCTGGTCGAAGTCGTAGCCACCAAAATTGCCGCTGACCAGCCGCCCCTTCAGCCGGTATTCCAGCTTGTCCAGCCCCTTGCCCAGGTTCTTGAACTGGCGCATCACCAGCCCGGCGATGCCGGCGGTGGCCTTCACCTCCACCAGCGCCTCGCCCAGCGCGGGGATCGTCACCGGCTTGTTGCCCACCCCGCGTGCAAAGGGCTCGCCGGCCACGTCGAGCGTGAAGCTGAGCCCTTCGACGGGGATCTCGAAGCGGTTGGGGTTGGTCACCCGCAGGGTCAGCAGAAAGCGCTGCTCCAGCAGGTTGCCGCCCTCCCCGCGGATGTCCGCCACCGAAACCTCGGGCTTGAGGGGCCGGAAGGTTGAGCCGGCACAGCCCCCCAGCAGCGCACCGGCCACCGCCAGCACAACAAAACGACGACGATCCATCACAGCCCTCACTCCAGTCTTTCCAGCGGCGATTCGAGCACCCTAAGCAGGCTGGACGTATCCAGCCTGCCACCGCCCAGCCCCATCAGCGCGTTGAGCTGCAGCCAGGTCTGCACCGCGATGGGCAGCGGTGCGCCAAGCGCGCGGGCTTCGTCCATCAGGATCGCGAAATCCTTGTGATGCAGGCGCGACTGGATGCCCGCGACGAAATCCCGCCGCGCCATGCGCCCGCCCATCACATCCAGCACCCGCGACCCGGCCGATCCGCCCGCCAGCGCAGCGATCACCTTGGTCGCGTCCAGCCCGTGGGCGCCCGCCAGCCGCATGGCCTCGGCAGAGGCCTGGATCACATTCACCATGATCATCTGGTTGCACGCCTTGGCCACCTGCCCGGCGCCGGCCTCGCCGATGTGGACCACCGTCTTGCCCAGGCAGTCGAACAGCGGGCGCACCTTCTCCAGCACCGCCGCCTCGCCGCCGGCCATGATCGCCAGCGTCGCGTCCCGCGCGCCCACCTCGCCGCCGGAGACCGGCGCGTCCAGCCAGCCGATGCCCCGCTCGGCGTAGGCCGCGGCG
>NZ_BSPX01000122.1:0-6706 GCF_030161255.1 Zoogloea oryzae | reverse complement strand
CGCCGCTGGCGGGGCGGGATGCCTGGCGCGGGGTGGCCACGGGCACCGGCGTGGCGCGGGGCCGTGCGCGGCTGCTGCGCCATCCGGATGAGGGCGGGCGTCTGCTGCCGGGCGAGATTCTCGTTGCGCCATCCACCGATCCGGGCTGGACGCCGCTGTTCCTGAAAGCCGGCGGGCTGGTGGTGGAAACGGGCGGTTACCTGTCCCACGGGGCGATCGTGGCGCGAGAGTTTGCGCTGCCGGCGGTGGTCAATCTGCCGGGCATCCTGACGGTGCTACGCGACGGTGACGAGGTGGAGGTGGATGGCCTGAGTGGAACGGTCCGGCGCGTCGGGGGGTGATAGGCTGCGCCGGGAGCAGCCGACATCCGGCTGAGGCTTTCGTCATGGCGGCGGGAGGGGGCGATGTGTATGATCGTGCGTCGCCCACTGCGCCCCGATCCGGGGCGGGCCCACGATCAACCCCCGCGGCTGCCGGACCGGCGTCCGGCCACGTAGAACGAATCGATCATGCTCGGTACAAAAAAGGCTCCCCTCCTGCTCGCCCTTTGCGCGGGCGCCCTGTTCGGCCTGTCTGCGGCTCCGGCCCGGGCGGGGGATGTGACGGTGACACCCGTCGAATGGTACGCGCTGCCGGATTTCTGCCGCCCGGCGATCCTCGGTTCGATCTACATCCAGCGGGTGCCCTTCGAGCTGCGCGGCAACGTGACGGAAGGGCCCAAGACGTCCGGCGGCGCCCGGAATCCTTCGGGCATCCCCGGGCCGCACCACTTCTGTTACGGGCTGATCCACCTGGGCCGTGCCAAGCGCGGTGCCGAGAAGTTCGACACGGCAGTGAGCGAGTTCAACTATTCTTACGGGCAGATGAACCGCAACGCGCCGATGTTCTCGTACGTGAGCGCCAACCTGGGCCGCGCGCTGTACGGCCAGCGCAAGAAGGCTGACGCGGCGAAGGTGTGGACCGAGGCCATCGCGCTGCAGCCCCAGCGGCGGGAATCCTACCTGGCCCTGGCCGAGGGCCTGCTCAGCGAACATCGCCCCGACGAGGCGCTGAAGGTGTTGCTGAAGTACGAGGAGAACAAGGAAAGCGATTACCCGGACGCCGAGCACTTTCTGGCCCAGACCTACTTCGACCTGAAGAAGTACGGTGAGGCCAAGACCCACGCCGAGCGGGCCTACGCGCTGGGGTATCCGGTGTTCGGCCTGCGGGACAAGCTGAAGCAGCTCGGCAAGTGGTAGCGAGGGTCGATTTGTAGCAAAAACGGCAACAATGATCGGTTCATTGTTGCCGTTTTTGTTTTGTGGCGGGGGCGTCGGCGCGATGCGCCGGGAGACTCAACGGGGGCGCAGGCTTTCGGGGATGGGCCGCGGCGCGAGTTTTTCGGCGGCGATTTCGAGGGCGTAAAGCGTGCCGCCAGTGACCAGCCAGGCATGGACCCAGTCCGGTGTGGGGCCGACGCCCGACCAGGTGAGGGCCCGGTTGGACGGGTGCATGTAGCGGATCTTCGTTTCGGCTTCGCGGGCGCGGGCGGCCTGTTCGGCTTCTTCCTTCGCCTTGCGTTCGGCCTCGGCGGCATCGCGGATGGCCTTCTCGGCGGCGGCGCGGGCCGCAGCTTCGGCTTCCTCGACGGCGCGGCGCGCCCGTTCTTCCTCTTCCTTTTCCCGTTTGGCGATTTCAGCCTTGATCTGCTCGGCGAGCGCTTCCAGCTCTGGTAAATCGTAGGACTTCAGTTCGGTCATGGGGCGGCGATGCAGGGGGACGGTCGATGAACCAACGGCGGGAACATATCAGGGCTGAAGGGCCTCCGGGTGGCGATTGTGTGACATTCGTTCCCTGTGTCACACCCGCGGCGGTAGAAAAAACCCGCCGGGCCGGAGCCGGGCGGGCGGGGTGTCGATGGTGGCTTATTCGGACTCGGGACGCATCTGCGGGAACAGGATGACGTCGCGGATCGCCGGGCTGTCGGTGAGCAGCATGACCAGCCGGTCGATGCCGATGCCGCAGCCGCCGGTGGGGGGCAGGCCGTACTCGAGGGCGCGGATGTAGTCGGCGTCGTAGTACATGGCTTCCTCGTCGCCGGCGTCCTTGGCCTGGGCCTGGGCCTGGAAGCGGGCGGCCTGGTCTTCGGGGTCGTTGAGCTCGGAGAAGCCGTTGGCGATCTCGCGGCCGACGATGAAGAGCTCGAAGCGCTCGGTGATCTCGGGGTTGCTGTCGGAGGCGCGGGCCAGCGGGCTGACTTCAACCGGGTAGTCGATGATGAAGGTCGGCTCCCAGGTCTCGGCTTCGGCGCAGGCTTCGAAGAGCTGCAGCTGCAGGCTGCCGAGGCCGCCCGGCTTCACCTTCTCGCCGAAATCCTTGATCTTCTGCTTGAGCCAGTCGGCGTCGGCCAGCTGGGCATCGGTGAAGCCGGGGTGGTGCTTGCGGATGGCTTCGACGATGGTCAGGCGGTGGAAGGGCTTGGACAGGTCGAGCTGGCGGCCCTGGTAGGTGAACACCTCGGTGCCCAGCGCCTCGCGGGCGGCGTGGCGCAGCAGGCCTTCGGTGAAGTCCATGAGGGTGCGGTAGTTCGCGTAGGCCTCGTAGAACTCCATCATCGTGAATTCGGGGTTGTGACGCGGCGAGAGGCCTTCGTTGCGGAAGTTGCGATTGACCTCGAAGACCTTCTCGAAACCGCCGACCACCAGGCGCTTGAGGTAGAGCTCGGGCGCGATGCGCAGGAACTGCTGCATGTCGAGCGCGTTGTGGTGGGTGACGAAGGGCTTGGCCGAGGCGCCGCCGGGGATGGGGTGCATCATCGGCGTCTCGACTTCGAGGAAGCCGTGGGTCGTCATGTAGTTGCGGATCGACTGGACCAGACGGCTGCGGGCCACGAAGGTGTGGCGGGATTCGTCGCTCATGATGAGGTCGACGTAGCGCTGGCGGTACTTGGTCTCGGTGTCGGTGAGGCCGTGGAACTTGTCGGGCAGCGGGCGCAGGCTCTTGGTGAGCAGGCGCAGCTCGGACGACTTGACCGACAACTCGCCGGTCTTGGTGCGGAACAGGGTGCCGATGGTGCCGACGATGTCGCCGATGTCCCAGTGCTTGAAGTCGGCGTAGACCTCTTCGCCCACGCCGTCGCGGGTGACGTAGAGCTGGATGCGGCCGGACAGATCCTGGATGGTGATGAAGCTGGCCTTGCCCATCACACGCTTGAGCATGATGCGACCGGCGACCTTGACTTCGACGGGCATCGCTTCGAGTTCTTCAGCGGTTTTTTCGCCGTAGAGCTCGTCGAGTTTGCCGGCGGTGTTCTCCCGGGAGAAATCGTTCGGATACGCGCGGCCGGTGGCGCGCCATTCGGCGAGCTTCTGACGGCGTTCGGCGATCAGGTGGTTTTCGTCCTGGGCGGGCGTGTTGGTCTGGTCGGACATTTTGGGCTCTTCAATCAACGGAATCGGGTGCGGCAGCATCACAAAACGCCGCAAAGCCCTGAATTCTGACACATTCGGGCCCGCCCGTCGTGGGCTGGAGGGGGCAACGCGCCGTCCGGCGCCGCCCTACAGGAAGATTTCGTCGATGTCGGACTGGATCTGGGCCTGGCCGGCCGGGGTGGTGATGCGCAGTTTGCCGCTCATGATGAGCTCGTCGAAGCCATTGACCTGGTTGCGGCCGTGCTCCTTGGAGTAGTAGAGGGCCTCGTCGGCGCGGCCGAGGAGCTCGGCCGGCGACAGGCGCGGGTCGATCCGCGAGAAGCCCACCGAGCAGGCCACGCGCCCGACGCGGGGGAAGTCGAAGCGTTCCACGGCGCGGCGGAAACGGTCGAAGATGTTCTGGACGTGATCCTCGGCCACGTTGCGCAGCATGATCACGAACTCTTCGCCGCCGAAGCGGAAGAGCTTGTCGTTGCTGCGGAAGCTCTGGCGCATGAGGTCGGCCACGCGCAGCAGCACCTCGTCGCCGAAGAGGTGACCGAAGTTGTCGTTGATCTTCTTGAAGTGGTCGATATCCACCACGCCCAGCCAGCATGGCTGGGTGATTGCCGGGCTTTGCTCGCGGCGCTCCTGGGGCGCCTTGAGGGCCTGTTCGGCCAGCTCGGCGGCAGCGATCAGGCGCTCGAAGTCGTCGTCGAAGGTCTTGCGGTTGAGGAGCCGGGTGAGGGTGTCGAGGTTGGCGTATTCCCACTGCAGCTGCTGGTTCTCGAAGCAGCGCAGGAACAGCGCGAGGGCGCTGCAGTCGGCGTCACGGGGCGGGGTGCGGGTGTGGATCTCGAGTACCCAGCGGGCCTGGCCGAGGGCGCCGATGGCGAAGGCGAGGCGCCACAGGTCGCCTTCCTGGTGAATGGCGTGGCCGAAGTCGGTCTCGAGGCAGCTGCCCAGCAGCGGATCGACCGGCAACCAGGATTTGCCGTCGCAGACGTCGTCCCAGTAGGTGTCGGTGCCGTCCGACACGCAGCAGCCCAGGAGGCCCACGGTGTGGTCGGGCGGGGTGAAGCGCACCGCGAAGAGCAGGCCGAAGCTGCCATCGAGAAAGCGCATGGCACATTCGGCAGCAGTGCGGAAGATCATCCGCAGATCCCGCGTCCGCGACAAGACCTCGGCGCCTGCGAGAAGATCGAGCAGGCGGGGCGAGGATGGGGACGACGCGGGGGGCGAAGGCATGGCGCGCAGCGGGACGGTATTCGTGTGGAGCCAAATAACGTCCGGCGCCGGGAAATCTGAAGCAGCCCGGCGGGTGCGCTCAGAGATAGCCTTCCTGCTCGCCTTTCAGTTGCTGCTGGTGGATGTGCGCGGCAAGGGCGCGGAGGGCGTCGGGCAGCGGCGTGCCCGCCACCAGCCTGTCGAGCAGGGCCTGGTCGCGCTCGGTGAGGGGGCGCTTGGCTGGCAGGGCGTCGAGGTCGTCGGGGGACATCTTCCAGGGCTGCCAGTCGAGCCCCGCGTCGGTCCACAGGTGCCCGGCCTGGAGCGCGATGGCGATGCCGTCCGGGTCGGGGTCGCAGGCGATTTGCGCGGGGGCCGGCAGGTGACGTAGCAGGCTGGCGACGGCGCGCCGCCACCAGGAGGGCGGGTAGCCGGGCAGCCACAGCACGGCTTCGTCGGGCGGGCTGGTGCGGGCCACGCGCTCGAAGCTGGTCCGGTTCTCGACCAGACGCCAGACTAACGGCGCGGGGCTGGCTGCGGTGATGGCGTCGATGGTCGCCGGGGTGAGGGCGGCAAAGTCGGGGACGGCGGCGAGGGGCCAGCTGGCGTCGGTCAGCTGCAGCGTGGCCGGGAGGCGCAGCAGGATGAGGGGCGTGTGGCCGCTGATGCGGAAATCGTCGAGGGACACGGCGCCCTCCAGCCAGCTTTTCTCGGCGTCGCTGATCTGCTTGGTGTCACCCCGGGCAAACTGGGCGAAGTCGCGCCAGGTGCCGGCACGCTGGTCGGCCTGCCAGCGCTCCAGGGCGTCGAGCAGGGCGTGGCGGGCGAGGGCGCGGGCCGGGGGCAGGGCGTCGAGGGCTTCCGCGGCGACGTCGAGCTCGGGGAGCGAGAAGCGGCGCTGCCGGATGTCCTGCCAGGCTTTCAGGTCGGCGTCGGGTTCGGCCAGGCCGAGGTCGCGGCGCAGCCCGGACGGGGCGATGAAGCGGATCTGCCGCGGCCACCAGTGCCCGCGCTCGTGGTGCTCTTCGATCTCGACGACGCCGGCCCGGAGCAGCGTCTGGAGGAGCCTGTCGGCGGTCATGGCGCGGTGCGGGCCGGCGGCCCGGAGCAGCGTCTCGTGGCGGATGGCCTTGTCGGATGCGCGGCGGACCCAGTCGGCGAGGAGCTTGCGGTCGTCGGCCGGCCAGGTGTCGAGGTCGAGCGGCCTGGGGCTGCCGAGGCGCAGCCGGCGTTGGCCCTTCAGGCTCGCCCGCAGCGGGTCGTCGAGCCGGCAGGTGCGGATTCCGTCTGCGTCGGGGGCGCTCCAGTCCATGACCGTCTCCGCCGTCAGATGGCCCGCTGGATGAGGCCGATGGGCGGGGCCCAGTCGTCGCCGGGTTTCTTCTTGCGGGTGACCAGGGTGAGCTGGGCCGGGGCGAAGACGTTGGCGTTGTGGGTGACCGGGGTGGTGATGAGGTACTGGGCGCGGGTGGCGCGCAGGAAGCTGCCGACCCGGTCGATGTTGGCGATGTCCAGGTGCGCGAAGGGCTCGTCGATGAACACGAAGCCGCCGGGGCGGGCTTCGTCCATCAAGAGGGCGATCAGCAGGATCAGGGATTTCATCACCTGCTGGCCGCCGGAGGCTTCGCCGTCGTTGAGGCCGACGGCGCCCTTGCGGTCGAAGTCGAAGCGCACCTCGAGGCCGGCGGACGACAGCGCCCGGTCGTCGTTTTCGAGGTGGGGCACCGGGCAGTCCACATCCACGTTGGCCAGCTCGCCCAGGGCGCGCAGGTTCTTGCCGTACTGGCGCACGGTGGCGCGCAGCTTGGCGATGTAGGCGGCGCGGGCTTCGGTGGTGATGTGGCGGGCGGCGTTGCAGTGGCGCTCGCGCTCCTGGTACTGGGTTTCCCGCTCGGTGACGTCGGCGCGCAGGCGGCCGGCAAGGGTGAGCACGGTGTCGTCGGTGACCCAGTCGCCGTCGGCGAGGCGCTGGCGCAGGCGGTCGAGCTCGGACCGGGCGCCGCGGGCGTCGCCGTATTTCTCGGCGAGCAGGGCGTTCTGCTGGGCGTCGCGCCAGTCGGCGGGCATGCCGCGGCGCAGCCGGCGCAGGC
>NZ_BSPX01000121.1:0-6982 GCF_030161255.1 Zoogloea oryzae | reverse complement strand
AGACCAGCAAGGTCATCAGCCTCAATGTCGTTGGCGACACCTTCGTCGAAGCCAACGAAGTGTTCTACGTGAACCTCACCACGCCCACCGGCGCCACCCTCGGCACCGCCAGCGCCGCCGGCACCATCCTCAACGACGACACCCTGCCCACCCTCAGCATTGCCGCCAACAGCACCAACAAGTCCGAGGGCAACAGCGGGGCAACGCCCTTCACCTTCACCGTGACACGCACCGGCACGACGACGGCGGCCTCCACCGTCAACTGGGCCGTCTCCGGCGGCACAGCCACCGCTGCCGACTTCACCGGCGGGGTGCTGCCCGGTGGCTCGATCAGTTTCGCCGTCGGTGAAACCAGCAAGACCATCACAGTCAACGTGGCCGGCGACACCGCTGTCGAGGCCAATGAAACCTTCAACGTCGTGCTGAGCGGCGCAACCGGCGCGACCCTGACGACAGCCAGCGCGGCAGCCACCATCCTCAACGACGATGCAGCCGCCAACCGCCCCGGCATCGACAACAGCATCGCCACCGTCACCTATATTTCTGTCCCCGGTTCGGTGGACGACAGCATCGAGAACCTCGTCAGCAACCAGAAGTGGGGGGGCGCGATCGGGACCGGCGCATCACTCACCTACAGTTTCTCCACTGCCACATCGGTCTTCAATTACGAGAACATCTTCAACGGTCAGGTGGCCCACGCGCCCTTCTCGGCGCTGAGCAGCACCCAGCGGGCCGCGGCCCAGCAGGCCATGGGGTCCGTCTCGGCGATCTGCAACGTCACCTTCAGCGAGGTGGCCGATACGGCCACAAGCGCCGGCGACATCCGCTGGACGGTCACCGGATCGCCCAACGAAGGAACGGCCGACGCCTGGTATCCGAGCCGTTCGGCGCTGGGCGGTGACATCTGGTTCAAAGCCAACGGCTACACCAACCCGGCACAGGGCACCTACGACTACGCCACCTTCATCCACGAACTCGGCCACGCCATGGGCCTGGATCACCCCCACAGCGGCACGCCTGCCCCCGAGCCCGGCGAGGACCAGCTCAAGTACAGCGTGATGAGCTACCGCAGTTACGACGGCGCCCCGCTCACCGGGTACACCACCAGCTTCTACCCCGTCGATTACATGCTCAACGACATCGCCGCCCTGCAGTACCTCTATGGCGCCAACACGAGCTACAACACCGGCAACGACGTCTACACCTGGACCGCCGGCGGTCGCATCTACGACTGCATCTGGGATGCAGGTGGCAACGACACCATCGACGCCAGCAACCAGACCCAGGGCGTCACCCTCAACCTCAACGCCGGCAGCTGGTCGTCCATCGGCAATACGTTCCACAACGGCAGCACCTACGTGCGCAACTGCCTGGGCATTGCCTACGGCGCAACCATCGAGAACGCCAAGGGCACCGCGCTGGCCGACACCATCGTCGGCAACGATGTCGCCAACCGGATCGTCGGCGGAGGTGGCAGTGACACCCTGACCGGCGGAAACGGGGCCGACCAGTTCGTGTTCACCGTTGCCGCAGATGGCGGTGACACGATCACCGACTTCTCGTCGGCAGCCGGCGACAGGATCCAGGTGATCGCCGCCAACTTCGGCCTCACGGCCGGTGGCACGGCGCTGCTGCGTTCGGCCCCCAGCCTGCCTGCCACCATCGGGCCGGCGGGCCAGTTCCTCTACAACACAACCAACGGCCAGCTGTGGTTCGACCGGGACGGCGCAGGCGCCGGCGCCGCCGTCCAGCTCGCAACCCTCGGTAACCGCGCGGCCCTGACCGCCAGCGACATCCAGCTTGTGAGCGCCTGAGCCCCCTGACCGGCCACGACAACCGGGCAACCACGCCCGGTTGTCGCAGGCCTGCCCCACCGTCGCGCCCCCCGCCGGAACCCTCCGCTTGAACCTCGCAGACCCCATTCCCGAAGCGCACCAGGCTCCGTCCATCGACAGCCCGCTGGCCTGCCTCGCAGCCATCGCCGGCCACCACGGCCTCTCAACCAGCGTCGAACAGATCCGCCGCGAGCACCTCGCCAACGACGCGCCATTCCCCACGCCCCCGGACGCCTTAGTGCCCACCGCCCGCGCCCTGGGGCTCAAGGCCCGCAGCCAGCGGCTCGACTTCGCCGATCTGACGGCACTGCAAGAGACCTTCCCCGCCATCGCCGTACTCCGGAACGGCAACTGCGTCGTGCTGGTCGGGCTGCGCGATACGGCCGACGGCCCGGCGGTCGCCGTGCTCGACCCCACGGCAACGCCGGCCAACGCCATCCTGCTCATCGACGGCGCACGCTTTCAGGAGGCCTGGAACGGCGAGGTCGTGCTGCTCAAGCGCAGCTACCCCGTGCTCGACGAAAAACAGCCCTTCGGCCTGCGCTGGTTCATCCCCGAGCTCTTCCGCCAGCGGGATTTCCTGCGCGACGTGGCGGTTGCCGCAATCGTGCTCCACGTGCTGGCGCTGGCGATGCCGGTGTTCACCCAGCTGGTGATCGACAAGGTGATCGTCCATGAGGGCCGCTCGACCCTCTACGTGCTCACCGGCGGCGTAATCCTCGCCCTGCTGTTCGAGGCGGTGTTTTCCTACCTGCGGCAATACTTCATGCTCGCCGCCACCAACCGGCTCGACATCCGCCTCGCCCAGAAGACCTTCAGCCACCTGCTGCGCCTGCCCATCACCTTCTTCGAGACCGGCACCGCGGGCGTCATCACCCGCCACATGCAGCAGGCCGAGAAGATCCGCCAGTTCCTCACCGGGCGGCTGTTCTCGACCATCCTCGACGCCTCGATCCTGGTCATCCTGCTGCCGATCCTGTTCTTCTACTCCGGGCTGCTGGCCGCCATCGTGCTCGCCTTCGCAGCCGCCATCGGCGGTGTCGTGTTTGCCCTGGTGCCCACCTTCCGCAGCCGTCTGCAGGCCCTCTACAACGCCGAGGCCGAGCGCCAGTCGATCCTCGTCGAGTCCATCCAGGGCATGCGCACCATCAAGTCGCTGGCGATGGAACCCCAGCGCCGCAAGGAATGGGAGAGCCGCTCCGCCCGGGCGGTGGACATGCATTTCCGGGTCGGGAAGATCTCCATGGCGGCCCACACCGCCATGAGCTTTCTCGAGAAGCTGATGACCGTCACCCTCATCGGCGTGGGTGCAAATCTGGTCTTCGACCAGAGCCTGTCGGTGGGTGCCCTGATCGCCTTCCAGATGCTCTCCGGGCGGGTTGTCGCGCCGCTGGTGCAGATCGTCGCCCTGGTCCACGAATACCAGGAGACCGCGCTGTCGGTGCGCATGCTCGGCGAGATCATGAACCGGCCGGTCGAGGGCCTGCGCGAGTCCGGCGGGCTGGAACCCACCCTCGGCGGCAAGATCGAGTTCGACAACGTCACCTTCCGCTACGCCGCCGGCGGCCCGCCGGCCCTCGACCGGCTGAGCTTCACCCTGCCCGCCGGCAAGGTGCTCGGCATCGTCGGGCGCAGCGGCTCCGGCAAGACCACCCTCACCCGCCTAATGCAGGGCCTCTACCCGATCCAGGAGGGCGTGATCCGCTTCGACGGCATCGACGTGCGCGAGATCGACCTCGCCCACCTGCGCCGCCAGATCGGCGTCGTGCTGCAGGACAACTTCCTGTTCCGCGGCAGCGTCCGCCAGAACCTCGCCGTCACCAAGCCCGACGCCCGCTTCGAGGAGATCGTCGAGGCCGCCCGCCTGGCCGGCGCCGACGAGTTTATCGAGCGCCTGCCGCAGGGCTACGACACCCTGCTCGACGAGAACGGCGCCAACCTCTCCGGCGGCCAGAAGCAGCGGCTCGCCATCGCCCGCGCCCTGCTCCCCCGGCCGCGCATCCTGATCCTCGACGAAGCCGCCAGCGCCCTCGACCCGGAGTCCGAGGCGATCTTCCTGGGCAACCTGGCCAATCTGGTCGAAGGCCGCACGGTGATCATCGTCTCCCACCGCCTCTCAACCCTCACCCGGGCCGACGCGATCATGGTCCTCAACCGGGGCGTCATCGCCGACGCCGGCCCCCACGATGCCCTGCTCCAGCGCTGCGCCGTCTACGCCCAGCTCTGGCAGCAACAAACCCGTCACCTCTGAGCATGTCCTCCGACCCGAAAATCCGGCGTCTGCTGGCCGACTTCCTCCCCGACGCCCAGGCCATCGAACACCAGACGCCTCCCCGTGGCGCCCGCATCACCCTGTACGCCCTGCTGGCCCTGGTCCTCACAGCCCTGCTGTGGGCCACCTTCGCCCAGATCGACAAGCTCGTCATCGGCCACGGTCGCCTCGTCACCCCGCTACCCAACATCGTCGTCCAGCCCCTCGAACAGGCCATCCTCAAGACCATCCAGGTACGCGTCGGCCAGACCGTCCGCAAGGGCGCCGTCCTCGCCACCCTCGACCCCACCTTCGCCGAAGCCGACGCCAGCCAGCTTGGCGCCCGCAGCGACAGCCTGGGCATGCGCGCCAGGCGCCTCGAGGCCGAACTCCAGGGCCGCCCCCCCATCGATGCCGGCAGCGCCCACAGCCAGCAGCAGGTCCAGACGCGCCTGATGGCCGAGCGCCAGGCCACCTACGCCGCCCGCATGCGCCAGTTCGACGAATCCATCGCCCGTCTGCGCGCCGCCCAGGCGACCAACCGGCAAGATCAGCAAACCCTCGCCGAGCGGGTCCAGAGCCTCGCCGAGCTCGAAGCCATGCAGGCCGAGCTGCAGACCCGCCAGTTCGGCTCCCGCGCCAGGGTGCTCGAAGTCCGCGAACGCAAGCTCGAGGTCGAGCGCGACCGGGCCACGGCGGTCAGCCGCGCCGAGGAGATCCGCCGCGAGATCGCCGCCACCGAAGCCGAGCGGACCGCCTTCGCCCGCAACTGGCGGCAGGAATCCCTCGAAAAACTCTCCGCGGCGGTTCAGGAACGGGACGAAGTGGCCGAGCAGCTGGCCAAGGCCCGCCGTCGCACCGACCTCGTCAGCCTCACCGCCCCCGAGGACGCCATCGTCCTCGAGATCGGCAAGAAATCGGTCGGGTCGGTGCTCCGCGAGGCCGAGCCGCTGTTCGTGCTGGTGCCCCTCAATGCCCCGCTGGAAGCCGAGGTCGAAGTCGCGCCGGCGGACGTCGGCATGCTCCGGGTCGGCGACGCCGTGCGCGTCAAGATCGACACCTACCCCTTCCAGAAGCACGGCACCATCCGCGGCAAGGTGCTGCACATCAGCCCCGACACCTTCACCCGCCAGGGCCCCGTCGGCACCGACAGCGCCTACTACCTCGCCCGCGTGGGCCTCGACGACACCCGGCTCGACGGCGTCCCGGCCCCCACCCTGCTGCTGCCCGGGATGACGCTCGCCGGCGAGATCATCACCGGCCAGCGCTCGGTCATCTCGTTTTTCCTCTATCCGCTGATCCGCGTGCTGGACGAATCGCTCCGCGAACGCTGAGTCAATGAGCCGGGCCATTGCCTCCCCGGCGAAGTTGCGAATGCGGGCCTCATCAAACCGCCTGCTCTCCTTCCGGCGGCACCGTCATCGCCTGTAAGCGGCGACGGATGCGGCCGTGGCGCCATTAGCCGATGCCGGAGTGCTGCCCAGGCGGGCGCTGACGGGGGCCCATACGACCGCGGGCTGTTCGTTGGCCAGGGTGCGGACGCCAGCGGCAACGCCACGCTCAACCTGAGCCGCTACCGCACCGCCTCGCCGTCGAAGGTGGAAGTCACCATCAAGAACAACGCTTGACGCCCGGCACCCCGCCGCTGCATGGCGAGCGGGGCGTTTCTGCTTCCAGCGGCTACAATCCGCCCCTGCCGAACAGGAAGCCGCCGATGCCCATCCACCGCCTCTCCGAACACCTCATCAACCAGATCGCCGCCGGCGAGGTGGTCGAACGCCCCGCCTCGGTGCTCAAGGAAGTGCTCGAAAACGCCATGGACGCCGGCTCGACGGTGGTGGACGTGCAGCTCGAACAGGGCGGCGTGCGGCGCATCCGGGTGGCCGACGACGGCTGCGGCATTCCCAAGGACGAGCTCCCGCTGGCCCTGGAGCGCCACGCCACCAGCAAGATCGCCAGCCTCGACGACCTGGAAAACGTGGGCACGATGGGTTTCCGCGGCGAGGCCCTGGCCGCCATCGCGGCGGTGTCGCGGATGAGCATCACCAGCCGCTTCGAGGGTGCCAGCCACGCCTGGCGCATCGACGCCGACCCGCGCGAGCTCGCCCCCGCCGCCCTCAACCACGGCACCGTGGTGGACGTGGCCGACCTGTATTTCAACACCCCGGCCCGGCGCAAGTTTCTCAAGAGCGAAGGCACCGAGTTCGCCCACTGCGACGACGTGTTCCGCCGCATCGCGCTGGCCCGGCCCGACGTGGCGATGCAGCTCACCCACAACGGCCGGGTGAGCCTGCGCCTCGCCGCCGGCCGCCGCGAGGCCCGCGTCCGCGCCCTACTGGGCGACGATTTCGTCGGCGCCGCCCGCAGCATCGAGGCCGAATCGGGCCTCTTGCGCCTCACCGGCTTCGCCAGCCTGCCGGCGTATTCGCGCAGCAGCCGCGACGCCCAGTTCTTCTACGTGAACGGCCGCTTCGTGCGCGACAAGCTGGTCACCCACGCCATCCGCGAGGCCTACGCCGACATCCTCCACGGCAGCCGCCACCCGGCCTACGTGCTGTTCCTGGAACTCGACCCGTTCGGGGTGGACGTCAACGTGCACCCCGCGAAGATCGAGGTGCGCTTCCGGGATTCCCGCGCGGTGCACCAGTTCGTCTACCACGCCCTCAACCGGGCGCTGGCCGCCTCCGGCGCCGCCCAGGCGGGCGAAGCCGCCGCCGTCAGCGATATCCCGCAGGCCCAGCCCACGGCTGCAGCGCAAACCGCCCATCACTTCCCGCCGCCCCAGCAGGGCCGGCTGGCAATGGAGCCGGCGTCCCGCGCGTATTTCGACTTCGCCGCCTCGGCCCGCCCCGCCGATGCCCCGGCCCCCGGCTTTGCCGCCACCGCCTTCGCCCCG
>NZ_BSPX01000120.1:0-6992 GCF_030161255.1 Zoogloea oryzae | reverse complement strand
CGGGCAGGGGCGGGCCGCGGTGCACGAGGCCTTCCTCGACCGCGTGGCCGCCTGGCCTGATGACGCGCCGCGCCCCGTCGGGCTGCCGCGGCGGGTGATGGTGTTCGGCATCTCGGCGCTGCCGAGGCAGTCGCTGGAGGCGCTGGCCGCCGTGGCCCGCTGGTCGCAGGTGCTGATGTGCGTGCACAACCCCTGCGAGCACTACTGGGCAGACATCGTCGCCGACAAGGATCTGCTGCGCGCCACCCGCACCCGCCAGCGCCGCCGGGAAGGCGCACCCGAGACCATCCCCGACGAGGCGCTGCACCTCCATGCCCATCCGCTGCTGGCGGCCTGGGGCAAGCAGGGGCGCGACTTCATCGGCCTCCTCGACGAGCACGACAGCGACACCAGCCGCGCCGGTTACCAGCACCACTTCGCCGCCCTCGGCAGGCGCATTGACCTCTTCGACAGCCACGGGGGCGATTGCCTGCTCAACCAGTTGCAGGACGACATCCGCGACCTGCGCCCCCTGGGCGAGAGCCGCGAGCGCTGGCCGGCGGTGTCGCCGGACGACGCCTCGATCCGCTTCCATGTGGCGCACAGCGCCCAGCGCGAGGTGGAGATCCTCCACGACCAGCTCCTCGCCGCCTTCAACGCTGACCCGACCCTGCGCCCCCGGGACGTGATCGTGATGGTGCCGGACATCGACGCCTTCGCGCCGCACATCCAGGCAGTGTTCGGGCTGGCCGATCGGGACGACCCGCGCTTCATCCCTTTCAGCATTGCCGACCAGGGCCGGCGCCACCACGACCCGCTGGTCAATGCGATCGCCCGGCTCCTCGACCTGCCCACCGCCCGGCTGGCGGTGAGCGACGTGCTCGACCTGCTGGAGGTGCCGGCCCTGCGCGCCCGCTTCGGCATCGCCGAGGACGACCTGCCGCTGCTCCACCGCTGGATTCACGGCGCCAAGATCCGCTGGGGCCTGCACGCCGCCCATCGCCAGAGCCTGGGCCTGCCGGACGCCCCCGAGGCCAACAGCTGGCTGTTCGGCCTGCGCCGGATGCTGCTCGGCTACGCGGTGGGCGCCGGTGCCGCGCCGTGGCAGGAGATCGAGCCCTTCGACGAGATCGGCGGGCTGGACGCCGCGCTGCTCGGCCCGCTGGTGGCCTTCATCGAGCGCCTGGATGCCACCTGGCAGACCTTCCGCCAGGATGCCGACGTGCCCGGCTGGTGCGCCCGCCTGCGCGCGCTGATGGCGGACTTCTTCGCCCCAGACGACAGCGCCGACGCCTTCACCCTGCAGCAGCTCGACCAGGCCCTGGCGCGCTGGCTCGACGCCTGCACCGCCGCCGGCCTCACCGCACCGCTACCGCTGGCGGTGGTGGGCGAGCACTGGCTGGCGCAGCTTGACGACGCCGGGCTGTCCCAGCGCTTCTTTGCCGGCGTGGTCACCTTCGCCACGCTGATGCCCATGCGGGCGATTCCCTTCCGGCGGGTGTGCCTGCTGGGCCTGAACGACGGCGACTACCCGCGCACCCGCGCGCCGATGGACTTCGACCTGATGGGCCGCGACTACCGCCCGGGCGACCGCTCCCGGCGCGAGGACGACCGCTATCTCTTTCTCGAGGCGCTGCTGTCGGCCCGGGAGCACCTGCACGTGTCGTGGGTCGGGCGCAGCATCAACGACAACACGCCGCGCCCGCCGTCGGTGCTGATCGGCCAGCTGCGCGACCACCTGGCCGCCGGCTGGCGGCTGGCCGGGCACGACGACGGCGACGCGCTGCTCGATCACCTCACCGTCGAGCATCGCCTGCAGCCCTTCAGCCCGGATTACTTCCCGGCCAATCCGGCCGCATCGTGGCTGTTCACCTACGCCGGCGAGTGGCGCATCGCCGACGACCGCCCGCCACGGGATGCCACGCTGCCCGCGGTGACGCGGGACGAGCCGCTGACGATCCGTGAGCTGGCGGCCTTCCTGCGCGATCCGGTCAAAAGCTTCTTCCTGCAGCGCCTGCGGGTGGATTTCGAACAGGACGATCCGGTGAGCGAAGACCAGGAACCTTTCGACCTGGACGGCTTGCAGAAGTGGGGCCTGTGGAACGAACTCATCGCCGCCCAGGCCGAGGCGATCCACGCCGGCTTCGAGCCGGAGGACGCGCTGGAGGCCGGCCTCGAACGCATCGCCCGCCGGGGCGAGCTGCCCGCCCGGGCCTTTGCGCTCATCAAGCGGGACGAGCTCGCCGCGCCCATGGCCGATCTCTTCGCGCGCTACGCCGCCGGCCTCGCCGAATGGCCGCAGCCGATGGAGGGCGACGCCGAGATCCGCCATCAAAGCGCGGCTACCGGGCTGAAACTCGATGACCGCCTCCACGACCTGCGACTCGATGAAGACGAGCAGCGCGGCCGGGTGGTGCTGGAACCCAGCGACGTGGTGAAGGACGGCAAGTACCGCCGGCACAATCTGGTCAAGCACTGGGTGGCGCACCTGGCCGGGCATCTGGCCGGCGGGCCGCTCACCACGCTGGTGGTGAGCAAGGTGGGCAACGTGCGCTTCGAGCCGCTGGACGTGGACGACGCCTGCGCCCAGATTGATGCCCTGATCGCCGCCTGGCAGGACGGCCAGCGCCGCCCGCTGCCCTTGCCGGTGAAGACCGCCTTCGCTCACCTCGCCGACGTGGATGGCAACAAGAACACCGCGCCCCAGGCCTACGAAGGCGGCTACAACGCCCCGGGCGAAGTGCAGACCAGCCCCTACCTGCAGCGGGTGTGGCCCGATTACGCCAGCCTCACCGCGAGCGGCGAGTTTGCCCGGCTGGCCGAGCACCTGCTGCGGCCCCTCTACACGGCAACGTTTTCCGCCAAAGCCGCGGCCAAGGCTGCCGAGAAGGGCGACGCCCGATGAACCCGACTTCTCTCGACCCCCTGCGTTTTCCCCTCAAGGGCAGCCGGCTGATCGAAGCCAGCGCCGGCACCGGCAAGACCTTCACCATCGCCGCACTGTACCTGCGGCTGGTGCTCGGCCACGGGGGCGACGCCGCCTTCGCCCGGCCGCTGGACCCGCCGGAGATCCTGGTCGTCACCTTCACCGACGCCGCCACCAAAGAGCTCCGCGACCGCATCCGGGCGCGGCTGTCCGAGGCCGCAGCGGGCTTTCTGGCCGATCCGGCCACGGTCGAGCCCCAGCCGCCGGGCTCCGATCTGCTCCACGACCTGCGCGCCGAGTATCCGCCCGAAGCCTGGGCCGGTTGCGCCCGCCGGCTGCAGCTGGCCGCCGAGTGGATGGACGAGGCGGCGGTATCCACCATCCACGGCTGGTGCAACCGCATGCTCCGGGAGCACGCCTTCGACAGCGACAGCCTGTTCACCCAGCGCCTTGAAACCGACGAGGAGGAGCTGCTGGCCGAAGTGGTGCGCGACTACTGGCGCAGCTTCATGTACCCGCTGGACGTGGACGCCGCCCGCCGGGTGAACGGCTGGTGGGGCTCGCCGGAAGGGCTGCAGTCCGTCGTCCGCCATCTGCTGCCCCACGTGGCGCTGCTGGGCGGCGGCCCGACGCCGGCCGAGGCCATCGCGCAGGCCGAGGCCGCGAAGCGCCAGCGCATCAAGGAACTCAAGGCGCCGTGGAAGGCCTGGGTGGAAGAGCTCCGCACGCTCTTCGACGGCGCCCGGGCGAAGAAGCAGTTCGACGCCCGCAAGCTCAACCAGGCCAACTGCGAACGCTGGCTCTCGGCGCTTGAGATGTGGGCGGGCGACGACACCGACAAGCCCGCACTCACGGAGACCGCCTGGACGCGCCTGACGCCGGACGGCATCGCCGAGATCTGGCGCGAGGGCGAACCGCCCGCGCACGAGGCCTTCGAGGCGATGGCCGGGCTGGGCGCCGCGCTTGCAGGCCTGCCCGAAGGCCACGACGAAACCCTTGCCCACGCCGCCCGCTGGGTGGCCGAGCGTTTTGCCATCGAACAGGCCCGCCGCGCCCAGATGGGTTTCGACGACCTGCTCGGGCGCCTCGACGCGGCCCTCGCCGGCCCCAACGGCCCGCGCCTCGCCCAGCTCATCCGCAACCAGTTTCCGGTGGCGCTGATCGACGAGTTTCAGGACACCGACGCCATCCAGTACCGCATCTTCGACGCAGTGTATCGGGTGGCCGACAACAGCGACGCCACCGGCCTCGTGCTCATCGGCGACCCGAAGCAGGCCATCTACGCCTTCCGCGGCGCCGACATCTACACCTATCTCGCCGCCCGCCGCGCCACCGCCGGCCGGCTGTACACCCTGCGGCGCAACTTCCGCTCGACCAACGGCATGGTCGCCGCCACCAACCGCTGCTTCGAGATCGCCGAAAACCGCGAGACGGGGCAGGGCGCCTTCCTGTTTCGCAGCAGCGACGGCAACCCCGTGCCCTTCCTGCCTGCCGAGGCCAAGGGCCGCGACGACGTGCTCGTCGCGGATGGAACGCCGCTGCCGGCGCTCACCGCCTGGCGCCTGCCGGCGCCAGAGGATGGCAAGGCCCTCACCAAGGACGCCTACCTCAGCGGCATGGCCGAGGTGTGCGCCGGCGAGATCGCCCGGCTGCTCAACCTGGGTGCTAACGGCAAGGCAGGCTTCGAGGGCGGCAAGTCGCCCCGAAATCTGCGTCCGTCCGACATGGCCGTGCTGGTGAACAACCGCAACGAGGCCGAGGCGATCCGCGCGGCGCTGACCGAGCGGGGCGTGCGCAGCGTTTATCTTTCGGAGCGCGAATCCGTCTTCCAGCGCCCCGAGGCCGGCGACCTGCAGCTGTGGCTCGCCGCCTGCGCCGAGCCCGACGACGGCCGCGCCCTACGGGCCGCGCTGGCCACCGCCACCCTGGGCCTCGGTTGGGCCGAGCTCGACCGGCTCAACCACGACGAGATCGCCTGGGACGCGCGCATCGAACAGTTTCGCGCCTACCGGGAATGCTGGCGAAAGCAGGGCGTGCTGCCGATGCTGCGCCGGCTGCTCAATGACTTCCGCGTGCCGGCGCGCCTGCTGGCCGCCGGCGGCAGCGGCGAGCGCAGCCTGACCGATCTGCTCCATCTGGCCGAGCTCTTGCAACAGGCCAGCAGCCTGCTCGACGGCGAACACGCGCTGATCCGCCATCTGGCCGAGCAGCGGCAGGACGCCGCCGCCGGTGGCGACGCCCGCCAGATCCGCCTCGAGAGCGACGCTCATCTGGTGCAGGTGGTCACGGTGCACAAGTCGAAGGGGCTGGAATATCCGCTGGTCTTTTTGCCCTTCGCCTGCGCCTTCCGCGCCGCCAAATCCACCGACCTGCCGCTCAAGTGGCACGACGCCGACGGCCGCCTGCAACTGGCGCTGGTGGACGACGGCACGGTGGTCGGCCGGGTGGATCGGGAGCGCCTGGGCGAGGATCTGCGCAAGCTCTACGTGGCGCTCACCCGCGCCCGTTACGCCACCTGGATCGGCGTCGCACCCCTCAAGGAGGTGGAGCGCAGCGCCCTCGGCTATCTGGTGGGCGGCAACCTGCAGGACGGGCTCGACCAGCTTGCCGACGGCTGCGACGTGATCGCCGTGATCGACAAGCCCGAGCCGGCGCCGGATCTATACACCGGCCGCGATCAGGCCGTCGTCGAAGGCACGGCCCGCCAGCCCGTGCGCGCCGTGCGCGAGAACTGGTGGATCGCCAGCTACTCCGCCCTGCAGACCGCCGCAGCCAGCGCCGACACCGCGGCGGAAGATGTCTTCCGCGAAGCCGCCGACGCGGCGGCCGACGACACTCCGCTCCCCGCCGCCAGCCCATCCGCAGCGCCTGCCGAAGGGGCGCGGCTGCACGACTTTCCCAAGGGCGCGTCGGTCGGCACCTTCCTTCACGAAATCCTCGAATGGGCCGCCGGCCAAGGCTTCGGCACGGTGGCCTCTGCGCCGGCCCTGCTGCGCGATGCGGTCGCCCGGCGCTGCGCAGTGCGCGGCTGGGCCACGTGGATCGACCCGCTGTGCGCGTGGCTGCAGGATTTCCTGCAGATGCCGCTGGGGGCGCCGGACGAGACCGGCTTCACCCTCGGCGGGCTGCCGGTGGCGGTGGCCGAGATGGAGTTCTGGATCGCCGCCCACCGGGTCGATCTGGCCGAGGTGGATCGCCTCGTGCGCGCCCACACCCTGGGCGGCGCCGAACGGCCGCCCCTGGCGCCGGGCCAGCTCAACGGGATGCTCAAGGGCTTCATCGATCTGGTGGCCGAATACGACGGGCGCTACTACGTGCTCGACTACAAATCCAACTGGCTCGGTCCGGACGACGCGGCCTACACCCCGGCGGCGATGGCCGAGGCGGTGCTCGCCAAGCGCTACGAGCTGCAGTACGTGCTCTACCTGCTGGCGATCCACCGGCTGCTCAAGCTGCGCCTGCCCGACTACGACTACGACCGCCACCTGGGCGGGGCGATCTACCTCTTCCTGCGAGGCAGCCAGTCGCCCAGCCGCGGCATCCACGCCGAACGTCCGCCCCGGGCGCTGATCGAGGCGCTGGATCGACTCTTCGCCCACGCCGCCGACCGGGAGGCCGCATGAGCACCGCCCGGCCGCCCGAAGGTGCTCGCACCGCAGCCCATGAGGGCGAAGGTATTACTATGAACGCCGTGCTGAACGACACCGCCGCCACCCTCGCGCTGCTCGACCGCTGGGCCGACCACGGATGGCTGCGCGGGCTGGATGCCGCCTTCGCCAACTTCCTCGCCCGCGAGGTGCCCGACGCGCCGCCGCCGGCCATCCTCGCCGCCGCGCTGGCGAGTCATCAGCTGGGCCGCGGCCATGCCTGCCTTGATCTGGCCGACACGCTAGCTGATCCGGCCTTCGCGCTGTCGCTGCCCCCTGATGGTGACGGCGGTGGCGACGCCCGTCCGCCCTTTCCGGCCGAGCTGATGGCCGGGCTGCATCTGGCCGGCTGGCAAGCCGCGCTCACCCATCCCGAGCTGGTGGCCGACGGCCCCGGCGCCACGCCGCTGGTGGCGGTGGGCCGGCGGGTTTACCTGCGC
>NZ_BSPX01000119.1:4460-4737 GCF_030161255.1 Zoogloea oryzae | reverse complement strand
CCTTTAAGATCAAACAATTCCATCGAATTGAGTATGATTGTATGTGTGATAGCATCTACTATACCGGGAATATCAATGAACCCTATTATTGCAATTGCTCAGGATACCCTTTTTTAGCTTCTAGGGTCTATTTCTTAGTTCAAGATCCCTCTTACTTACTGGAATCAAAGAATTAGTAGATCTGTTCCGCCCAAAATGGGAATGGGCTGGGGTTATGAACTTATAATCTGATGATCGAGTCGATTCCATGATTATAAGTTCATTCCATACCGGGCCA
>NZ_BSPX01000119.1:4028-4349 GCF_030161255.1 Zoogloea oryzae | reverse complement strand
GGCGTATACTATTGTATATTATATACAATAATATAATACTATTGTATATATAATAATAAAATATATAAATAAAATTGGATATATAACAATAGTATACGCTTATATATATATGTATAATAATAATATACAAATACAAACAAAAGTACAGATGGCTCTTCTAGTTTAAATTCCACTTTCGGTCCATCGAATCTTCCCCATTATGGAAATAGATATCTCCTCTGTCAATGACACCAAAGGGAAAAGGGATATTAACTGAATGGAATTCAGATATGGATGGAATATAATGAAATAGAACCCCCTTGAGGTTCCCTACGAAATGAG
>NZ_BSPX01000118.1:0-7894 GCF_030161255.1 Zoogloea oryzae | reverse complement strand
GCTCCGCCCGGCGGGGGCCGCCGGGAGCTTCGGCGCCGCTGCCACGGCTGGGGCCGGCGCGACCACCGGCGACGGCGCCAGCGCGATCAGCACCGAGGCACCCGCGTTGGAACGGCTCAGCTCGGGGCTGACGAGGGACAGATCCTGACCGGGCCGGATCGGCATCACCACCCGCGAGCCGGCGCGGGGCAGATCCTGGAAGCGCGGCAGGCCGAAAACCGCCGGGTCGAAGGTCACGCTGCCGAACATCCGGCTCACGTGGGCCTTGCCGAGGCGGGGAAAATCGATGACCAGCCGCTGGGGATTGCGCAGCAGCTGGGTGTCGGCGCGCAGATCCTTGCCGCCGCGCAGCAGCAGCGTGCGCTGGCCGTCGGCGGTGTTGAGGTCGACGCTAGTGAGTTCGTCGTGCACGGCCTGCCGGCCAAGCACCACCTCCCACTGGCTGACGCCGCTGCCGATGGCCGCGATGGTCTCGTCGAGCACCTCGTAGGGTTCGAGCAGGTCGATGACCAGCCGCGAATCGGCCTTGCCGTCCGGCACCACGCGCACGTCGCGCACGCCGCCACTCTTCGCCTTGATTTCGCCGGCGATGCGCTTGCGCGCCACGTCGGCCGTCACGCCCTTGAGGATCAGCACCAGCTGGCGCCCGTCGGCGGTGACGCCGGAGTCCGCCAGGGTGCCCGGCTCGCTCTCCACCTGCAGCCGCAGGACGTTGCCGTCCTGCCGGAGCGCCACCCCGTGCATGTCGCCGGCCAGCGCCGGAAAGGCCACCCCGGCGACGGCGAGCACCACAGCCAGTTTTTTGAGCGCCGGAAGACCGCGACGATTGCCCTGCCCGATTGCGTCGTTCATTCGAAACCCGGAAAAATAGTTTGACTGCCCATCCGGGATCACCGACAGCATCCAGCCTCCGCACCTTGCGGAGCCCCCCTTCAAGCTGGCTGTCCCGGGCATTTCTTGCTGCGTCCTCGTCCTGCCAGGAAAACACCCGAACCAACACGATTTCGCGCGTAGACCTTTACGGCAAAGACTTCACTGGCTTGAGGCACAGCGTGGCGGCAGCCGGGCGCCAGACGTGACAACACGCCAGCGATCGGAAAGACGCAGGCAATCAGCTGATAATGAAGGGAAATAACGCGAGGACGAGCCACCGGAAGGTTGGCATCGGGGATGCGCCGGCCACTGCATCGCAAGCCAGGCGACGGGCGCGCACCGCGAACCGCCGCCGGGAAGACAGGAATCTGCCACCGGACGGAAGCTGAAAAGCAAAAAGCCCCAACCACCTGAGTGATTGGGGCTTGACGCTTGAAACTGGTTGCGGGGGCAGGATTTGAACCTGCGACCTTCGGGTTATGAGCCCGACGAGCTGCCAGACTGCTCCACCCCGCGTCGGAGAAACGCCATATTAGACAAGTCGAAATGCTGCGTCAAGCTTTTTTTGCATCATCACCATCAGGCGGTCGGATTCGTCATCAGGAAAGCCCGCCAACGCCGCGGCTTCAGCCCCGCGTCGATGGCTTGTCCGGCGCCTGCAGGAGCGCCGTTGTCGGCAGCCAGCCAAAGGTCTGGGCGGTATAGACCGACGCGCACAGGCTCAGGAAGTTGCGAAAGAGATCCACCGGCTGCCGATCCATCGAATCGGTAAAGTCGAACTGGCTCCCGAACATGTGGAACTCGCCGCAGATGCTGTTGAAGAGGGTGTCGAAGAACGCATCGCGGCGAGCCTCCGGCGCCTTTTCGGTGACAAGCTGCTGGAGCAGGGGCCCATAGGTGACCTTGGCCAGGGATTTGACGCTGCGGGCAAAATCGTCGGCGCGGTCGTCGGGAAAGTTCACCATCGTGATCTTGAATGACCGACCGTCCTTGGGATGTTTGGCGTGAATACGGATCTGCATGGTCGCGGCTGACAGCTGGGGGCCATTACTTAACGACCCCGGCCGGCCGAGCTTGATGCCGGAATACCCGAAACGCGTCACCTCACCCCAGATGCAAGGCGACCGCGGCCCCGCCCGGCTAGGCCGGCGCGCGCCAGCCTCGGGCCTCGACCACCGGCCCGCACGCCGCACAGCCCACCCACGGCTGGCAGTCGCAGTGCAGTTCGAAGTAGCGCGGCCCGGTCTGCACCTGCGCTGCTTTCGTGCGGACTGCTGGCGCCGGCTTCGCGGCGGCCTCCACCAGATCACCCTGGGCCGGCAGCCAGCGCTCGAAGGCCGCGAGATTGGGAACGTTCTGGACGTACCACAGCTTCTTCGCCGGATCCCAGCGCGCGCCCAGGCGCTTGGCTTCGTCCTTCTCGGCGAACGGTACGCGCAGATAGGTTTTCATGGCGGGGTCACTTTCCAGTCAGGCGCGACGAAAGCCGGCGCCGCTTCTCAGCGCCCTGCCGGCTTTGCCGCATGTCGATCACAAACGATGCCACCGCCACCAGCGCGACGACGACGCATCCGCCGATGATGATGTAACCCACGATTCCATGCATTTCAGGATGCAGAGCTGATGCTGGAGGAAGAAGAAAAGCCGGGCGGATTCTTCCGCCGCGCGAGCCCAATGAAAAAGCCGACCCTGACGGATCGGCCTATTTCCTTGAATCCAATGGTGCCGGTGAAAGGAATCGAACCCTCGACCTTCGCATTACAAGTGCGCTGCTCTACCAACTGAGCTACACCGGCTGATCGCCGCTTTCCGGCCACACCGGAAACATCCCGATATGCATGGACGGCAAAGGCCGGCCTGAACTATCCTTGGGAGTGGCGCAGGCCCCGGCGAGGGCCGGATTATAAACACAAAGCGACCCAACCACGCAGCCCCTACTCAGCGCATGTCTACTGCCCAGAAGCCGGACGTCCCCAGCCTCTCTCCTGTCGGCCCGGCCAAGCCACCGATCCGCCTGCTTTTCATCGAAGACTCCGAAAACGACGTCATCCTGCTGCTCCATCGCTTCCGTAACGCAGGCTACGCGCCCACCTACCTGCAGGTGGCGTCCGAGGAGGGCCTGCTCGAGGCGCTGCAGCGCGAGAGCTGGGACGTCATCCTGTGCGATCACAACCTGCCGGGCTTCAACGCCCAGGCGGCCCTGCGCCGGACCCAGGAGCTCGGCGTCGATCTGCCCTTCATCATCGTTTCCGGGGTGATGCAGGAAGACGAAGCCATCGCCGCGATGCGCGCCGGCGCCCACGACTACCTCAGCAAGAACAAGCTCGACCGCCTGGTGCCCGCCGTCGAGCGCGAGATGCGCGAAGTCGTCAACCGCCGCGAGAAGCGCCAGGCCGAGCAGACCCTGCGCCAGAGCGAGGCACGCCTGCGCGCCCTCACCGACAACATCCCCGGCGTGGTCTTCCAGATGGGCTACACGCCGGACGGCATGCTCGGCTTCCAGTATCTGTCCGAAGCCGCAACCATGCTCTTCGGCACCTCGGCCGAGGAGCTCATCGGCAGCTCGGCCGGCTGGATGAACTGGCTGCTCAACGAAGACCTGCCGGGCTTCATGGAAGCCGCCAGCGTGTCGGCCGAGAACCTCTCCACCCTCAACTGGGAAGGCCGCATCCAGCTCTCCACCGGTGAGCAGAAGTGGATCAACCTGCGCAGCTCGCCGCGCCTGTCCGAGATGGGTGCCGTGGTGTGGGAAGGCGTGATGTGGAACATCACCCACAGCAAGCACGTCGAGGCCGACCTGCGCGAATCCCGCAGCCAGCTCGCGGCCCTCTCCAACCACCTCCAGCGCATCAAGGAAGACGAGCGCGAGCGCATCGCCCGGGACGTCCACGACGTGCTCGGTGGTACCCTCGTTGCCATGAAGTTCGAGATGTCCCTGCTGGAAGCCAAGCTCGATGTGAACCTCGCTCAGGCCCGCGAGCGCGCCCGCAACGTGGGGCGGATGGTGGACGACGCCATCGCCACCGTGGGCCGTGTCACCCGCGAGCTGCGCCCTGGCATCCTCAAGGATTTCGGCCTCGCGGCGGCGATCGAATCCCAGGGCGAGGACTTCGCCCAGCGGACGGGCATCGCCTGTAACATTCTTTGTACCGACCATGACCTCGACCCGGACTACGATACGGCTCTGGCCTTCTTCCGGGTGTTCCAGGAGGCGCTGACCAACGTCAGCAAACACGCAGGCGCGACCGAGGTGAACGTGAGACTCATGCAGGAAGGTGACGAAGTGGTGCTCGAGATCGCCGATGACGGCTGCGGTCTCGCCGCAACCGATCTGCAGAAGCCCCGCTCCTTCGGCCTGCGGGGCATCCGCGAACGGCTGGCCAGTCTCGGCGGGCGCCTGGATCTCACCGACATCCAGCCCCACGGCACCCGCCTCGCCCTGCGCGCGCCCCTTCTGCCGGCCTCGCCGGACGAGCCCAACCCCACCAGGAGCCTTGCATGAGCAAGCCCATCCGCGTACTGATCGCCGACGACCACGCCATCGTCCGCCAGGGCCTGCGCCAGATCCTCTCCGACACCGCCGATCTCACCGTGGCCGGCGAAGCCGAAAACGGCGTGCAGGCGGTGCAGCTGGTGCGCTCGGGCGAATGGGATGTGGTGCTGATGGACGTCTCGATGCCCGACCGCAACGGCATCGACGCCCTCAAGATCATCAAGAAGGAATTCCCGCGCCTGCCGGTGCTCATCCTCAGCATGTACCCCGAAGAGCAATACGCGATCCGCGCCCTCAAGGCCGGCGCGGCGGGCTACCTCACCAAGCAGAGCGCGCCGGAGCTCCTCGTCACCGCGATCCGCCAGGTGGCCAGCGGCAAGAAATACGTCAGCCCGTCCCTCGCCGAAGAGCTCGCCAACGCCATCGGCGAAGACAGCGAACGCCCGCCCCACGAGAAGCTCTCCGATCGCGAGTATCAGACCCTGTGCATGATCGCCTCCGGCAAGACGCCCACCGAGATCGCCGAGGCCCTCAACCTCAGCGTCAAGACGGTGAGCGTCTATCGCGCGCGGCTCCTCGAGAAGATGAACCTGCGCAACAACGCCGAACTCACCCATTACGGGCTCAAGCACGGCCTGGCCGAATAGCCGCCGGGTTTCATTTTTTCGTTTTTTTCTGCGACGGTCGCGCCCGACAGCCTCAAGGCATGTGGGGCACGGCCGTTATTCAACGGGCTTACCAGAAGCGCCGTCACCCACCCTCACCCGGCACCGGGGCCTGAGATGAAGATGGCAGCTCGCAAACCGCCCAGCGCAGACACGCCATGAACGAACCCAGCCATCCCTCGGACATCGCCCGCGAAGCCTTCCGTCAACTGGCCCTGCGCCGGATCGCCCCCACTCCCGACAACTACCAGACCCTCTACCACGAGATCGCCGGCACTCCCGCCGACGAAGCCTTCCCCGAGCGCGCCCTCAAGCAGATCGCCGCCTCCCTGCCCCGGCACAACCACGAAGCCCTGCGCATCGCGCGGGATTTCGACACCGCCGTTGCCCAGGCTGACTGGGCCGGGCTCGGCGCGGCCATCACCAACGCCATCGCCGCCACCGACAGCCAGGGCATCAACTGGGGCAGCCTGCTGCGCGACCTGATCGCCGAATGGGACCGGCGCCAGGCCGGCCTCACCCAGGCCCGCAAGCGCGAGATGCTCGACCGCGTACTGAGCGCCTCCGGCACCAACCCGGAACGCCTCGCCGAAAGGCTCCAGGGCCTGCTGCGGGCATGGAGCCGCAACGCCGACGACGACGAGCCGCCGGCCCCGATCGGCGATCTTGCCCCGCCGGCCGCCGTCGATCGCACCAATCCTGCCACGCCGGCCTTTGCCGAGATGCTGGCCAGCCTGCTCGACAGCATCGCCAGCCAAGCCCGCCCCGCCGACGCCGATTTCGCCACCGAAGCCCGCGAGCTGGCCGTCGCCCTGCGCCAGCAGCCGCTCCGCCTGCCGGCCGACGCGCTGCAGCAGCGTCTCGACAAGCTGCGCGCCGGCCTCGAATGGGCCACCGAAGACCAGCACGCCCTGCGCGACGCCCTCCAGCGCGTACTCCAGCTCATCCTCGAGAACATCGGCGAGCTGGTAGTGGACGACCGCTGGCTCCACGGCCAGATCACCCTGATGGGCGAGATGTTCGCCCACCCCCTCGACGTGCGCGTGCTGGGCGAACTCGAAAGCCGCCTGCGCGACGTGATCGACCGCCAGAGCGCCATCAAGCTGGAGCTCTCCGACGCCCAGCTGCGCCTCAAGGAGATGCTCTCGCGCTTCGTCGATCGGCTGGGTGAATTCACCGATTCCACCGGCGACTACCACGCCAAGATCGAACGCTCCGCCGAACGCATCGCCGCCGCCCAGGACATCGCCGAGCTCACCGACGTGATCGCCGACGTGATGCGCGAGACCCGCAGCGTGCAGGCCTCCACCGCCCGCTCCCGGGACGAACTCGTCGCCCTGCGCAGCCGCGTGGACGAAGCCAACACCGAGATCACCCGCCTCCAGCACGAACTCGAACAGACCAGCGAGCTCATCCGCCACGACCCGCTCACCGGCGTGCTCAACCGCAAGGGCCTCGACGAAGCCCTCGCCCGCGAGACCGCCTTCGCCCAGCGCCGCGGCACACCCCTCTGCCTGGGGCTGCTCGACATCGACAACTTCAAGCAGATCAACGACATCCACGGCCACCAGACCGGCGACGAGGCGCTGCAGCACCTCACCGAAGTCGTCCGCGAGAACATCCGCCCGCAGGATTCCGTCGCCCGCTACGGCGGCGAAGAGTTCGTCATCCTGCTCCCCGACACCGGCCTCGAAGCCGCCGTCGCCGCCCTCGTGCGACTGCAACGCGCCCTCACCAAGCGCTTCTTCCTGGCCCGCCAGCAAAAGCTGCTGATCACCTTCAGCGCTGGCGTCGCCCAGTTGCTCGAAGGGGAAGACCCCGAGCAGGCCCTCGACCGCGCCGACAAGGCCATGTACATCGCCAAACGCTCCGGCAAGAACCGCGTCCTCGCCGCCCACTGACAGCCGCCGGGTAGGCTGCGCGGCGCAGACTATGCTAGATTTGTGGGCTTATGCGCATGTTCTCCATCCACGCCACGGCGCTTGCCGCCCTGGCCGTCACCCTGCCGCTCCTTTCCGGCCCCGCAGCCCGGGCTGAATCCCTCGGCCGGCTGTTCCACACCCCAGCCGAACGCGCCCGCATCGACCGCCCCCCGCAGCCCGACGCCACACCCGCCCCGCCGCCGCGCCTCGACGGCATCATCACCCGCAGCGGCGGCAAGCCCGTGATCTTCGTCGACGGCCAGGCCACCCCCGCCGACACCCGCCAGGTCCGCATCAACGACGCCAGCGCCCGCGTCACCGGCCCCGACGGCCGGCACCACCTGCTGCGCGTAGGCGACTCCCCCCTCAACACCGGCGCCCCCTGATGCGCACCGGGCCCGCCCGGCGCCGGCAACGGGGCATGCTCCTGCCCGCCCTGATCGTGCTCCTCGCCGTGGGCGGCCTCGGCTGGCTGCTGTCGCGCCAGGACAGCGCCGCCCACCGGGATCTCATCCGCGAGGCCCGCACCGCCGACGCCCTCGCCACTGCCCGCGAAGCCCTCCTCGGCTACGCCGCCACCTACCGCAATCGCGACCATGCCAACGCCGACTTCGGCTACCTGCCCTGCCCTGACCTCGACGGCGACGGCTCGTCCGAAACCTGCGGCACCAAGGGCCAGACCAGCATCGGCCGGCTGCCCTACCTCACCCTCAACCTGCCCGACTTGCGCGACGGCAACGGCGAATGCCTGTGGTACGCCGTCTCCGGCAATTTCAAGAACAACCCCAAACCCGACGCCCTCAACAGCGACAGCACCGGCAGCTTCCAGCTCATCGACGACGCAGGCGCCACCCGCCCCCTTGCCGGCGACCAGAGCGGCCGCGCCGCAGCCCTCGTCATCGCCGCCGGCGCCCCCCAGGCCGGCCAGTCCCGCAGCGCCG
>NZ_BSPX01000116.1:0-8010 GCF_030161255.1 Zoogloea oryzae | reverse complement strand
GTGGCGGCTCCGACGCCCGCGCCTGCAGCCCCGGCTCCTGCGCCGGCCCAGCCGGCCACCGGCGGCCTCCCGCCTGACATCGCCGAACAGCTTCACGTGTGGGGCGCGCCTGTGGGCGGCCTGATCGCGGTGCTGGTCGGCGGCGGAGCGCTGGTCTGGCTGCGCCGTCGCCGCAACGCCGAGGCCTACGAGGAAGATACCGGCGAGCCCACCACCCAGCCCGATTTCCGCATCAGTGCGCCGCCCTCCACCCGCAGCCAGCAGATCGAGAAGAAGAACGCCCCGCTGCCCCCCGAGCGGGACGAGCCGCAGTTCCACCACGCCGACCACTCCGAGCCCCCTCCGGTGGTCGATCACGGCGGCGAATGGGCCGAGCCCACCTTCGCCCCGGCGCATCCGATCCCCTTCGACCAGACAGTGGACGAGCAGGATTCGGCGCTGGAACTCGCCGAGATCATGATGTCCTTCGGCCGCACCCAGGGCGCTGCCGAAACCCTCGCCGACTACATCCGCAACAACCCGCGCCAGGCCGTCAAGCCGTGGCTGAAGCTCCTCGAGGTTTATTACGTGGCCGGCATGCGGGCCGAATTCGAAGTCCTCACCCGCCAGCTCAACAAGACCTTCAACGTCAAGATGGTGAGCTGGAACGACTTCAAGGACATCCGCTCGACCCCGGACACCGTCGAGCAGATGGCCCACATCTGCCAGCGCCTGCAGGACCTGTGGGGCACGCAAGAGGCCCAGGTCTACATCCACCAGATCCTGCGCGACAACCGCAACGGCACCCGCCAGGGCTTCCCCCTCAGGGTGGTCGAGGAGCTCCTGCTGCTGCTCGCCATCCTCGACGACGAGCTCGGCCCCTACAAGCCGCCGGTCGAGCCGACCCTCGAGGCGATGGAGACCGCCCCACCGCCCACCCTCTCCGCCTTCGACGTGTAACCCACCCCGGCCGTCAGACCGGGTTGTCCACCTCAACGAACTCCGCCTCGATCCCGAACGCCGCGGCCAGATGCGCCCCCAGGGCCTTCACGCCGTAGCGCTCGCTGGCGTGGTGGCCGATGCCCAGATAGGCCACGCCGGATTCCCTCGCCAGATGGGTGGTCGGCTCCGAGGCCTCGCCCGACACGAAGCAATCCACCCCCTGGGCGATCGCCTGTTCGAAGTAGCCCTGCGCGCCGCCCGTGCACCAGGCGATCCGCTCGATCCGCCGGCCTGGGTCGCCCAGCATCAGCGGCTCGCGCCCCAGCCGGGCCGCCGCGCCGCGGGCCAGGGCGTCGAGGGTTTCGCCCTCCGCCAGCCGCCCCGTCCAGCCGATGTCCTGTTCGCCGAAGCGCCCTTCCGGCAGCCAGCCCATCAGCCGGGCGAGCTGGGCGTTGTTGCCCAGTTCCGGGTGAGCATCGAGCGGCAGGTGATAGGCGAACAGGTTGATGTCGTTGGCAATCAGCGTACCCAGCCGACGCCGGCGCAGCCCGGTGATGCAGCCGTCCTCGCCGCGCCAGAAATACCCGTGATGGACCAGCACCGCATCGGCACCCCGCGCCACCGCCGCGTCAAGCAGGGCCTGGCTCGCAGTCACCCCGCAGACGATCCGCGCAACCTGCGCCCGACCTTCCACCTGCAGGCCGTTTGGGCAATAATCCTTGAAGCGTGCGACATCCAGCAGGGTGTCGAGATAGCGCCGCAGTTCGGCTCGTTCCATGGCCGTCATTCCTTTTTCAAGCATTCCGCAATTTGACAGCGCCCGCTGGCGCCGGTGGCCGATTCTACGATGCATCGCCTTTGGATGATCTTCACCCAAGCCGTCACCATCTCGGTGGCGCTGCTTTTCGTCGTCAGCACCCTCAAGCCGGAGTGGGTCAGCGACCGCCCTGCCCTGCCCGCCATCACCATCCAGGAAGCCATCGCGCCTGCCGCAGCGCCCTCCGGGCGCACCACCACCTCCTACGCCGAAGCCGCCCAGCGGGCCCTGCCGGCGGTGGTGCACATCTTCACCAGCAAGGACGTGAAGAGCCAGCGCCACCCCTTTGCCGACGACCCCCTGTTCCGCCACTTCTTCGGCGACCGCCTCGACAACCGCCCCCAGCAGCGCGCCTCCGGCCTCGGCTCCGGCGTCATCGTCTCGCCCGAAGGCTATGTGCTCACCAACAACCACGTGGTCGAGGCCGCCGACGAAATCGAAGTGGCCCTCAACGACGGCCGCAAGCTGCCCGCCCGCATCGTCGGCCGCGACCCGGAATCCGATCTCGCGGTGCTGCAGGTCAAGGCCGACAGCAAACTCAACGCGATCACCTTCGGCCACCCGGAACAGCTCCACGTGGGCGACGTGGTGCTCGCCATCGGCAACCCTTTCGGCGTCGGCCAGACGGTGACGATGGGCATCGTCTCGGCCCTGGGGCGCACCCACCTGGGCATCAACACCTTTGAAGACTTCATCCAGACCGACGCCGCCATCAACCCCGGCAACTCCGGCGGCGCGCTGGTGGATGCCGCCGGCAACCTGATCGGCATCAACTCGGCGATCTACTCGCGCACCGGTGGCTCGCTGGGCATCGGCTTTGCCATCCCCGTGTCGCTCGCCCGCAACGTGATGGAGCAGATCATCCAGACCGGCGCCGTCACCCGCGGCTGGATCGGCGTGGAGGTCCAGGCGATCACCCCCGAACTTGCCGACTCCTTCGGCCTGCCCTCGTCAGAAGGCACGCTGATCTCCGGCGTGATGCGCAGCAGCCCGGCCGACCGTTCCGGCGTGCGCCCTGGCGACGTGCTGCTCTCCGTCGATGGCCGCAAGGTGAATGACCCTCAGGCCATGCTCGAAGCCATCGCCGCCCTCCCCCCGGGCCGCCAGGCCGGTTTCGAACTGCGTCGTGGCAAGGAGAAGCTCGACATCAAGGTCGAGGTCGGCCGCCGCCCGGCGCTCTCTCGCGGCGACTGACGCCTCCCACACAAGAAAACGCAGCCGGCCGAAAACCGGCTGCGAGCGCTTCCGTGACGGAATAACAACCCGATACAACTCGGATGTTGCGGCGCAGCATCTGCAGCGCTATTCTGCAGCTGTCTCCTCCACCCTCCTCCTTTGGTGTGGATTTAACCCGAGTGGCGCCCCCGCCCTCGGGTTTTTCTTTTGGTGCGCCGCCTGTCGTGCCAACCACCAGTGGGCAAGCTCACGCCGAGCGCCGCGATGCCTTCCGCCAGATCCGGCCACCTGGCTGGCAAGCACACGGGCCCGGCACCGAAAACGGTGACGGGCCCGCAAGCCTCAAGGGGCAGCATCCGGCAGGGTCATTGATGGCCTTATCGCCCCCGCCCGCAGTCGACTCAACCGAGCCCGTCGCGCAGGCGCACCATCTCCGCCAGGTTGCGGCGCACGCCTTCCAGCTGGCGCTCCACCAGGGCGCGCACCGAAGCCGGCATCGGCTTGCCGAGCGCATCCCGGAAGGTCTGCAGCGCCTCGTCCTCCGCCGCGACGCACGCGTCCAGCACGATCTTGTCGTCCTCGGAGCTGAAAACCGTCTTCAGGCTCGTCCAGCCACGCATGAGCGCGCCCTGCACCGAACCATGCTCTGCCGGCCGGCCACCGAGCCGTTCGATCTCGTTGTCGAGTTCGATGACGGCCGACGCGCAATCGGCAGCGCGACGCTGCATCACCGCCGAAATCACCGGCATCTTCGCGTGCGCCGCCGCATGACGGAAACCTTCTTCCCCGTCGCGGCTCATCACCAGCAGGGTGTTGAGCGTATCGATCAGCTCGTCGGGGTCGACGGGCGTCCCTTCGACGGCGCGCGCGGTGCGGCGCGACGCAGCCCGCTCCCAGGCAGCCTGCACGGCCGGACGCGCGTCGTCCCACGCCATGTTGCGGCCCGGCGAGCGCAGCCAGTCTTCGGCAAGGCGCGATTCGGCCTCCACATACGTTCCGGGGTAGCGCTCCACACCCAGCCAGCCATGCTCGAAAGCAGGGCGGTAATATTCATAGGGCGTGCCCGGGCGATAGTAAGGTTCCCGAACGTGGGCGTCGGCCCAATACACGTCGTCATCGGCCGCAGGCCCGATCGTATCGACCAGCACCTTGCCGCCGGCAGCGCCGGCCACGGCGCCGATCACCCCGCCAACCGCTGCACCCACCGGGCCCGCCGTTGCCGCACCAACCGCCACACCGGTGGCAACGCCCGAGGCAGCTCCGCCGACCAGGCCGATCTTGGTTGCCGTGGATTTGTCGTCGGCACTTGGCGCCATCGGCGTCGTGACCTTGCCGTCAACCGGATGGGGCAGTTGCTGGGTTTCGATCATTCTCTGGTTCATGGCTGTCTCCTTATTAGGTAGTGAACACGGAGTCATCTTCCCGCGTCCCGAGACGCATCTCGATCAGCCACCGGCGCAAGCACCTGTCGGCCGGGGCCGACATCCCCGTAGGACTACCCACCCACGCAACCGGCCGCCCTGTGAAAACGGTTACACGGGGACACACGAATATTGTTGCAGCGCAGCATTTCCTCGTCTATATTTGAATCGTCTCCTCCACCCTCCTCCTTTGGTGTGGATTTAACCCGAGTGGCACCCCCGCCCTCGGGTTTTTCTTTTGGCGCGCAGCCCCCGCGCAAGCCACCGGCCGGCAGACCCCGCCGCCGGTGTATCCTCACCCCGGATGAATAGCGCGAAGAGGGCGCCCATGAGCGAGGCGAGGAGCGAGGTGAAGGTCTTCCTATCCACCGTCAGCGCGGAGTTCCGCAGCTACCGGGACGCGCTGCGCCATTCCCTCGACCGCCCCAACGTCACGGTCAAGGTTCAGGAAGACTTCATCGCCACCGGCACCGAAACCCTGGACATGCTCGACCAGTACATCCGCCAGTGCGACGTGGTGATCCATCTGGTGGGCGACATGACCGGCGCGATGGCCCAGGCGCCCTCCGTCGCGGCAATCCGCACCAACCACCCCGATTTCGCCACCAAGCTGCCAGTAGCTGATTTTCTGGAAACCAACAGCCCGCCGATGCCCTACACCCAATGGGAAGCCTGGCTGGCCCTCCACCACGGCAAGCGCCTCATCATCGCCGCGCCCGAACCCGACGCCCCCCGCGACCCCGGCTGCGCCCCAACACCCGAGCAGATCGCCGCCCAGCAGGCCCACCTCGCCCGGCTGGCCAGCGTCGAGCGCTTCCCCGGCATCCGCTTCCGCTCCGTCGACCACCTGGCCACCGAAGTGTGGCGTTCCGGGTTGCTCGACATGCTCGTCGCAGCCGGCCTCGGGCGGCGGGTGGATTGCCTGCCCTACGCCAGCCTGGGCGCACTTTTCATGGGCCGCGACGCCGATCTCGATGCCCTCGCCGCCCACCTCGGCCCGGCCCCGACCAGCGCCGAACACCCCACCGCCTGCATGGCCCTTTGGGGCCTGGGCGGCATCGGCAAGACCCGGCTGGCGCTGGAATACGCCTGGCGCCGGGGCGGCGGCCACCATGCCCGCCTGCTGCTGGGCGCCAGCAGCCCGGCCACCCTGCACGCCAACCTCGCCGCCCTGTGCGCCCCCGGCGCCCTCGACCTGCCCGAACACCACCTCACCGAAGAACCCCGCCGGCACGCCGCGGCCATCGCCTGGCTCAACCACCACCCCGGCTGGCTGCTCATCCTCGACAACGCCGACGACGAATCCGCCGCTGCCGCGGTGGAAGCCCTGCGCGCCCGGCTCACCGGCGGCCACATCCTGATCACCAGCCGCCTGCCCAACTGGAGCACGGCGATCCACGCGCGGGAAGTCGCAGTGCTCGCCCCCGACTCCGCTGCTGACTTCCTGCTGCTGCGCACCGCCAACCGCCGCGCAACCCAGCCCGACGACGAGGCCGACGCCGCCCGGCTGGCCCACGAACTGGGCTACCTCGCCCTGGCCCTGGAGCAGGCCGGCGCCTACATCGCCAAACTGCGCCTCAGCTTCGGCGAGTACCTCGAACGCTGGCAGCGCCAGCGCAGCAAGGTGCTCGAATGGTTCGACCCGCGCCTGATGCAGTACCACGCCAGTGTCGCCATCACCTGGCAGACCAGCTTCGAGCAGCTCACGCCCTCCGCCCGCCGCCTGCTGCAACGCCTCGCCTGGCTCGCCCCCGCGCCCATCCCCACCACCCTGCTGGACGTGCCCATCCCCGGCGAGAACGCCGACCTGCGCGAAGCCCTGGTGGAACTGGAAGCCCTATCCCTCGCCCGGTTTTCGGACAACGGCGGAAGCTTCACGGTCCACAGACTGGTACAGGCAGTCACCCAGCAGGATCAAGCCACCGACCCCGACCACGCCCGGCTGGCAGAGGCACTGCAGTGGGTGGATGACGCCTTCGTCGGCGAACCACAGGACGTGCGCAACTGGCCAATCCTTGATCCCCTCGCCGACCACGCCGTGGCCGTGGCAGACCACGGCGCGACGAACGGTCTAACCGGCCCCTGCGCCCGACTGTTCAATGAGGTCGGCGTACTCCTCAATGCCAAGGCTCAATACGCCGAAGCCGAATCCCTGAAACGTCGCACCCTTACCATCAACGAAATCCATTTCGGCCCCGACCACCCTGAAGTCGCCACCTGCCTCAACAACTTGGCCACACTGCTCCAAGCCACCAACCGCCTCGCTGAAGCCGAACCCCTGATGCGCCGCGCCCTGGCCATTGACGAAGCCAGCTTCGGCCCCGACCACCCCGACGTTGCCATCGACCTCAACAACCTGGCCCAACTGCTCCAAGCCACCAACCGCCTCGCTGAAGCCGAACCCCTGATGCGCCGCGCCCTGGCCATCGACGAAGCCAGCTTCGGCCCCGACCACCCCACCGTCGCCACCCGCCTCAGCAACCTGGCCTCACTGCTCCAGGCCACCAATCGCCTCGCAGAAGCCGAACCCCTGATCCGTCGCGCCCTGGCCATCGACGAAGCCAGCTTCGGCCCCGACTACCCCACCGTCGCGATCCGCCTCAACAACCTGGCCCAACTGCTCAAAGCCACCAGCCGCCTCGCTGAGGCCGAACCCCTTATGCGCCGCGCCCTGGCCATCGACGAAGCCAGCTTCGGCCCCGACCATCCGGACGTCGCCATCGACCTCAACAACCTGGCCCAACTGCTCCAAGCCACCAAGCGCCTCGCTGAAGCCGAACCCCTGATGCGCCGCGCTCTGGCCATCGACGAAGCCAGCTTCGGCCCCGACCATCCGGACGTCGCCATCGACCTCAACAACCTGGCCCAACTGCTCCAAGCCACCGACCGCCTCCTTGAAGCCGAACCCTTGATGCGCCGCGCCTTGGCGATCTTCATTCGCAACCTCGGCCCCGACCACCCCAACAGCCATATCGTAGGCGGCAACTACATCGGCCTCCTCCACGCCCTCGGCAAGCCCGAAGCCGAGATCGTGGCCACCCTGCGTACCCTTCTGAAATAGCCGACGCCCGTCACATCCCCGCAACAATCCGCCGCTAGCGTGGCGGCCATGAGCGATAACAACAATAACAACATGACTTATGACTCCCCTGCCGCCCGCGATCTGTGGCTGCGGCTTCAGCAGTGGTCGCCGGATCGTCCTGGCGCGGCCCATCCCCTCTCGCACCGACTCCAGCTCGAAAACGGCTGGACGGCCGACTTCACCCGGCGGGCCATCGACGAATACCGGCGCTTCGCGTATCTGGCGATGGTGGCCGGGCACACGGTCACCCCGTCGGACGAGGTGGATCAGGTGTGGCACGCCCACCTGCTGTACAGCCGCGATTACTGGGACGACTTCTGCCCCCGCGTGCTCGGCAAGCCCCTGCATCACCAGCCCAGCGATGGCGGGCCGGAGGAGGCGGCGCGGTACAGCCAGCTCTACCGGCTGACGTTGGCGAGCTACGAGCGGGTCTTCGGCGAGGTGCCGCCCCAGGATCTGTGGCCGGCGCCGGCGGTGCGCTTCGGCGGGCGTTTCCAGCGGGTCAACCTGCGCACCCACCGCGTACTGCCGCACCTCGACCTGCCCGGCCGCCTAGGCCCGCTGCTGACCCGGGCCCGGGGCGCGGCGGCGGC
>NZ_BSPX01000115.1:0-8565 GCF_030161255.1 Zoogloea oryzae | reverse complement strand
CCGGCAGCCCCCGCGCCGACCACCGCAGCCGTGCCCGGCGCCCCGGCCGACCCCAACGCTGCGCCGCCGGCACCGCCTCCGCCGCCCCTGTCGGACATCATCCTCACCAACGGCGACATCATCACCCTCGACGACAAACGCCCGAGCGCCCAGGCCATCGCCATCAAGGGCACGAAGATCATCGCGGTGGGCAAGAGCAAGGACATCCTCGCTCGCTGGAAGAGCGAAGGCACCGAGGTGGTGGACCTGGCCGGCAAGACCGTCGTGCCGGGCTTCATCGACGCCTGGGGCCAGATGTCGCGCCTGGGTCTCGCCACCGTGGCGGCCCCGCTGCAGTCGCCACCCGAAGGCAGCGTTGCCGACGTGAACGGCCTGCTCCGCGCCCTGCGTGACTGGAGCCGCGGCGAACTCGCCCAGCGCTTCGGGTGGACCATCGGCTTCGGCTACGACGACAGCCGCCTGCGCGAGCAGCGCCCGCTCTCCCGCACGGATCTCGACAGCGTCTCCCGCGACAAGCCGGTGCTGATCGTCCATGCCTCGGGCCGTCAGGTGGTGGCCAACAGCGAGGCGCTCAAGCTCGCCGGCATCACCCGCGACAGCATCGACCCGCCGGGCGGCACCATCGGCCGCTGGCCGGGCTCGAAGGAGCCGGATGGCGTGCTCGACGGCGCCGCCGCCACCGCCCTGCTCGGCGCGCTGCCGCAGCTGTCGAAGGACGAGCGGATGGCGATGATCCAGCAGGGCCAGAGCCTGATGCTGCAGAACGGCTACACCACCGCCGTCGAGGCCCGCGCCACGCCGGACGACCTGGCCCTGTACACCCAGGCCGCGGATGCCGGCCTCCTCAAGCTCGACGTGGCCTTCTACGCCGATCTGGCCAGCGCCGGCAGCGCGCTCAAGGGCCACAAGAGCATCGGGCCCAAGTACTACAAGAGCCGCCTGCGCCTGGCGGGGGTTTCGTTCGCGCTGGATGGCGTGGCCGAAGACCGCAGCGCGTGGCTCACCCAGCCCTACCAGTTGCCGCCGCCGGGCAAGCGCACCAAATTTGCCGGCTACCCCGGCACGACGGACGAAGTGGCCACCGACCTCGCCACCCGCGCCTACGCGGGCGGCTGGCAAGTGGCGGTGCAGGCCAACGGCGACGCGGCCATCGACCAGTTCATCGGGGCGATCCGCGCCGCCGCCGCCAAACACCCGGCCAAGGACCGCCACCCGCTGCTGGTGGGCGCCCAGACCATCCGCGACGACCAGCTCGACGCCCTCAAGGAGGCCGGCGCCAGCCTGAGCTTCGCGCCCCAGCGGCTGGTGCTGTCAAAGCCCGCGCTGACCGACTACCTGCTGGGGGCCGAGCGCACCGCGCGATTCGCCCCGGCGGGCAGCGCCAAACAGCGCGGCATCACCCCCCTGCTCCACGCCGATCCGGCCCTCGCCGCTCCGTCGCCCTTCGGCGTGATGGCGGCGGCGGTCAAGCGCCCGGTGGGCGAAGACCAGCAGCTCGCCCCGCTGGACGCCCTGAAGGCCCTCACCCTGCTGCCGGCGAGGCAGCTTGGCGAAGAGAAGATCAAGGGCAGCATCGCCGCCGGCAAGCTGGCCGACATCACCGTGCTGTCGGCCAACCCCCTCAAGACGCCCGCCGACAAGCTCGGCGAGATCCGCGTCACCGGCGTGGTGAAGGAAGGCGCCGCCGTCTTCGGCGGGCCGGACGGCGGCGTGCCGATCATCCGCTGACCCCTGCAGCCGGGCGTCAGCCGGTGCCCGGCCCTGCCCCCGTTAAGGGACACCCCTAAGCAGGAAACCTAAGCGACTCCCGAATTATCCCGGGCGCGGCGGATGGCTATAGTCGATGGCCACCGGCCAGTGATGGCCAGCCGCCCTGCCCGCATGAACAATTCGCTGCTTCTCAAGGCCGGCAGCGCGTGGCGCACCTTGCTCGCGCCCCTCGACCGGCCCCTCCTGCTGCTCACCGTCGTCCTGCTCGCCTTCGCCACGCTGATCATCTCCAGCGCGTCACCCCAGCGGATCAACGCCCACCTCACCAATCTGGCGGTGGGCGTCGCCTGCCTGCTCGCGGCGGCCCACGTGACACCCCAGCGGCTGCGCCTCGTCACGCCGCCGCTGTACGCGGCCGGCATCGCGCTGCTGATCGCCGTGGCGTTGTTCGGCGACATCTCGAAGGGCGCCCAGCGCTGGCTGAACCTGGGCTTCACCCGCGTCCAGCCATCCGAGATCCTCAAGATCGCCGCGCCGCTGATGCTGGCCTGGTTCTACTTTCATCGGGACGGGGCGCTGCGCCACCGCGACCACCTCGCGGCGGTGGGCCTGCTGATGCTGCCGGTGCTGCTCATCGCCAAACAGCCCGACCTGGGCACGGCGATCCTGGTGTTCCTGGCCGGGTTCTTCGTGCTGTTTCTGGCCGGCATCCCGTGGAAGTGGATCGCCCCACTGGTGGTGGGCGTGCTCGCCATCGTGGTGGTGCTGCTGCTGTTCGGCGACAGCCTGTGCGAGAAGGACCGGCCCTGGCCGCTGCTGCGCGAATATCAGAAGCATCGGGTATGCACCATGCTCAATCCCACCTCCGACCCGCTGGGCAAGGGTTTTCACATCATCCAGGCGATGATCGCCACGGGGTCGGGCGGGGTGTGGGGCAAGGGCTGGGGCCTGGGCACCCAGACCCAGCTCGACTTCCTGCCCGAGCGCCACACCGACTTCATCTTCGCGGTCCTGGCCGAGGAGCTCGGGCTGGTCGGCGCGCTGGTGCTGCTGGCAATCTACATCCTGCTCGTGCTGCGGGGCATGTCCATCGCGCTCGCCACCAAGGACCGCTTCAGCCGCTACCTGGCGGGCAGCCTCACCCTCAGCATCTTCTCCTACGCCTTCGTGAACATGGGCATGGTGACGGGCATGCTGCCGGTGGTCGGCGTGCCGCTGCCCTTCATGAGCTACGGCGGCACCGCGCTGGTGATCCTGTGCATCTCGCTGGGGATGCTGATGTCCATCGCCCACGACCGCAACGCCGGCCGGGCGAGCAAGGCCGCCCTCAGCCCAGGCTGAGGCGTACCAGCTCGGCCACGCTGGCTACCCCCAGCTTGTCCATCATCCGCGCCTTGTGGACCTCGACGGTGCGCGGGCTGATCGCCAGCTCGGCCGCGATCTCGCGGTTGTGGCGGCCCGCCACCACCCGCTCCATCACTTCGCGCTCCCGCTGGGTCAGGCCGTCGATGCGGCGGCGCGCCTGATCGCGGCTCGCCGCGGCGTCGAGGGTCTCGCGCTGGCGCGCGAAGGCTTCGCCGATGGCCGCCAGCAGCCGCCCCTCGTCGATGGGCTTCTCGAGGAAATCCACCGCCTGGGCGCGAAACGCCGCCCGGGCCGAATCCACATCCCCGTGGCCGGTCATGATGACCACCGGCAGGCTGGCGCCCTGATCGAGCAGGGTGCGCTGCAGGGTCAGCCCATCCATGCCGGGCATGCGGATGTCCAGGAGCAGGCAGCCGCGCCAGTGGGGCTTGAAGGCCCGCAGCCAGCTGTCGGCGTCGGCGAACATGGCCACCCGGTAGTCGTGAATGCCCAGCAGCAGCCCCAGCGCGTCGCGCACCGAGGGGTCGTCGTCGACGATGAATACGGTCAGATTGTCGGTCATTGTGTGATGGCTTCCCGGATCGGCAGGACGAGCCTGAACTGCCCGTGGCCGGCGACCTCGCCCGTCAGGCTGCCGCCGTGCGCCTCGGCAATGGCCCGGCTGATGGCCAGCCCCAGCCCCATCCCGTTCGACTTGCCGGAATAGAAGGATTCGAAAACGAGCCCGAGCTCCCGCGCCGTGAGGCCGGGGCCGGAATCCTCGACGCAGATGCAGACCTGATCGTCCACCAGCACGTCGGCCCGGACGCTGACCCGGCGCGGCCCCGTGGCCTGCACCTGCACCGCGTCGAAGGCATTGGACAACAGGTTGCGCAGCACAACCTCCAGCTGGAGCCGATCGGCCAGCAGGTGAATGTCCGGCACCTCGTTCACCGTGAAGGCGATCCCCGCCGCGGCGGCCTTGTCCCGGTAGTGTTCGGCGGCAGCCTCGACGAGGCTGCACAGCGCCACGTCCTCGAGACGGGTGGCGCCGGTGCGGAAGAAATCCCGCAGCCGCTGGACAACCTCGCCGGCCCGGCGGGCCTCGCTGCGCATGCCGTGGATGGCCGCATCGAGCCGCGCCCCGCTCTCGCCCCGCGCCTTGAGGGTGTCGTAGGCCGACGCGTAGGCGCCCATCGCGGTGAGCGGCTGATTGAGCTCGTGGGCCAGGGCGCCCGCCATCTCGCCGGCGGCGGCGAGGCGCAGGGTCTGGCGAAGCTCGTCGCTGGTGCGGCGCTGTTCATCCACCACGCCGCCGATGAGAAAGCCGATCAACGCCATCACGAAGGCCAGCATCTGCAGCTCGGCCACCGTCACGGCGCTGAAGTCGAGCCACTGCACCGCCACGATCACGCCGATCTGCAGCAGCATGGCCGACACGATGGCACCCGCCATGCCCTGCCGCGCCGCCGCCCAGGCGATCGGCACGAACAGCCAGTAGAACAGCTTGAACCCGCTGCCACCGCCCAGCCCGAAGGCCACCAGCAGGGCCACCACGCACAGCAGCGCGTAGCCCAGGGTTTCCCAGCGCAGCAGCGCCGCCTTCAGCATCAGGCGGCCGCGCTCGCCGGCCAGCCACCAGAACAGCGGCATCGCCAGCGCAATGCCCACCATGTCGCCCACCCAGAACTGCAGCACACCACTGCGCCAGCCCTCGGCCGGCAGCAGCCCCAGCGCACAGAGGCCGGTGATGAAGACCACGCTGTTGAGGAACGTCCCCAGCACCACCGGCACCATCCAGCCCAGCAGCGCCGAGCGCCCGTCGAGCAGCGATCCGGGCTCCATGCGCCGGCGGAGCACTTCCGCCAGGGCCAGGTATCCGCCGGCGAGCATCAGCGCCGACAACAGGCTGCGCCACCATTCGAGGTGCACGCCCCGCACGAGGAACTCGCTGGCCACCACCGCCACGACGAACGCCCCGCGCGCCAGCGGCCCCTGGCGCAGCACATAGACCAGCCCGAGGGCCGGCGCGGGGTTCCAGGGCGTGATGTTCAGCCCGTGCAGCGGATGGATGAAACTCGCCGCATCCAGGGCGATGTAAAGGCTGACGAAGACGAGGGGGAGCAGATGCTTGCGCAAGAAGGACGCCGAACGGATGGAGATGGCCCCATTGTGAAGCCGGCGCCCCGATCGCGTAACAAGGGAAACCCGTAGGGGCTTCCACTACGCGCTTCCCGGATTTCCTGGGGCGGCGCGGCCGGGTACCGTAAGGCCAACTCCTCACTGTTCCCGGATCATGCTCTCCCTGGCCGCATCTGCGCCTGAAATCGCGGCTGCCGCAATTTTCGCGGTCGCCGTCGCCCACACTTTTTCGACCCGCTTCTTCGCCCATCTGGCCCACCTCCAGCCCCGTCATGCCGGGCTGTGGCACCTGCTCGCCGAGGTGGAGGTGGTGTTCGGGCTGTGGGCATTCGTGCTGGTCGCCGTGCTGTTCTGGCTGAACGGGCAGGATGCCGCGGTGGCCTACCTGGAAGGACGCAACTTCACCGAACCGATGTTCGTGTTCGTGGTGATGGTGATCGCCGCCAGCCGCCCCATCGTGAGCACGGTGATCGGCGTGGTCCGCCTGCTGGCGTCGGTGATCCCGATCCATCGCGCCGTGGCGACCTACTTCCTGTGCCTGTCGGTGGTCCCGCTGCTGGGCTCCTTCATCACCGAACCGGCCGCCATGACCCTCGCGGCGCTGATGCTGCGCGACGGCTACTACCAGCAGGGACTGTCCAACCGCCTCAAGTACGCCACCCTGGGGATGCTCTTCGTGAACGTCTCCATCGGCGGCACGCTGACCCATTTTGCCGCGCCGCCGGTGCTGATGGTCGCCGCGAAGTGGCAGTGGGACACCCTCTACATGATCTCCCACTTCGGCTGGAAGGCGGCCGTCGCGGTGTTTGCGAATGCCATCATCCTCACGTGGTTCTTCCGCGAGGAGCTGGCCGAGCGGGGCCAGATCGACCCTGACACCCGACGCGCCCCGGTCCCCGTCACGATCAGCGGGATTCATCTCGCCTTCCTGATCGGGGCAGTCTTCTTCGCCCATCACCCGGTGGTGTTCATGGGGCTGTTCCTGTTCTTCCTGGGCTTCACCGAAGCCTACAAGACCCACCAGGACCGCCTGATCCTGCGCGAAGGCCTGCTGGTGGCGTTCTTCCTGGCCGGGCTGGTGGTGCTCGGCGGGCTCCAGCAGTGGTGGCTGCAACAGGCGCTGGTCGGCGTGGAGCCGACCCTGCTGTACTTCCTCGCCACCGCGCTGACCGCCCTGACGGACAACGCCGCGCTGACCTACCTGGCCTCGCTGGTGGACGGCGTGTCGCCCGAATTCAAGTACGCCATCGTGGCCGGCGCGGTGACGGGCGGCGGCCTCACCTTCATCGCCAATGCGCCGAACCCCGCCGGCGTGGCGATCCTCAAATCGAACTTCGACGACGAATCCATCAGCCCGATGGGCCTGTTCCTCGCCGCGCTGCCCCCCACCTGCGTCGCCGTCCTGGCCTTCCAGGTGCTGTGATGTCGGCCGCCAGCCCGATCCTTCGGTCACGCTGGCTGCAATGGGTGCTGGTCTGCCTGTTCCCACGCCTGCGGGCCTGGCCCGTGCGCGACTGGCCGGGCCGTTCAACCTGCGACGGCTCCGCCGCGGCCTGCAGGCGGCCTACCGTCAGGATCATCCCCCCGCCGCGCCGCCCGGCTCCGACGCCCCCTGACCCGGAGCGCGCGACCATGAACACCTCCGCCACACAGCCGGCAGGCCACGCCCGTCACCGGCTGCTGATCCCCATCGACGCCACAGCAGCATCGAGATGGGGGGATCGCCCACGCGCTCCGGATTCATCGGGACGCCGGGCCGGTGGCAGTGTGCCTGCTCTACATCGTCGCGCCGGTGCACCACTGGACGGTGCGACGCTTCCGCACCGAGCCGGAGATCCACCGCCACTTCGAAACCCGCTCGCGGGTCTTTCTGGAAGAGGCCGCCCAGCCCCTGCGGGACGCCGGCATTGTCTGCCGCAGTCTGTTCCGCGAAGCGCCGCCCGTGCCGGGCATCCTCGATCTGGCCGAACAGCTCGGCTGCACCGCCATCGTGATGCCGGAACCCGGCTGGCCGGACATGCTGGACAGAAGCCTCGCCCGACGGCTGCAGCGCGCCCGGCGCGACATCCCCGTCACCCTGGCCCGCCCGCCAGCAGCCCAGGAACGGACTACTTGAGGCTGGACAGGTAAGCCACCACCGCCTCGATGTTCTGCTCGCCCAGGGCCATCACCGCGGCGGTCATCGGCGGGTAGATACGCTCCGGGCCACCCTTCAGGTAGCGCTTGAGGGTCTGACGCAGGTATTCCGGCTGCTGGCCGGCGAGCCGCGGGAAGTTCTCGCCTCCGTGCGCCTCGGGGCCGTGGCAGCGCACGCAGTTGCGCGCAAACAGCTGGCCGCCCTCGGCCGAACGCGGGCCCGGCGTGGCCACCGAAGGCGTCGCCGGCAGGTTGGCGTAGTAGTAGGCCACGCTGGCCTTCTCTTCGGCGCTGAGGGCCTTGCCCAGCCCCTGCATGAAGGGCTCCAGGCGCCGCCCGGTGCGGAAGACCTCAATCTGGTTGAGCAGGTAAATGGGATGCTGGCCGGCCAGGTTGGGCAACTCGGCATAGCGGGCGCCGGCCTGCTCGCCGTGGCAGTTGGCGCAGAACTGGGCCACCTTGCGGCCGGCGTCGATGGCGGCCTTCTGCTCGGCCGGCGTGCCCTTCTGCACCCGCGCGAGGTTGTCGCGCCCATCCACCGGCGTCGCTGCCGCGGCCGACAGGGCCAGCCCACACAACGCAGCGGCCAGCAGCGTCGCCGCGGCCTTCGGTTTGATACCCATCATCGGAAACCCCTTTGTGGCTGGCTGGCGATATGACCCGCCGCCTGATATGGGCATTGTAGCCGCCCGCCTGGAACTACAATTGAGCCTTTGTCACACTCGCCCACCGCATGAGCGCAGCCCCTGTTCCGCCCCGCAGCACCGTCCGCGTCGCCATCATCGGCGGCGGGCCGGCCGGCCTGATGGCCGCCGAAACCCTGGCCGCAGCCGGCATTCATGCGGATGTCTTCGACGCCATGCCGTCGGTGGGGCGCAAGTTCCTGCTCGCCGGCAAGGGCGGGCTCAACATTACCCATTCCGAGGCGCTCGAGGCGTTCGTGTCCCGTTACGGCACGCGCCGCGCCGAGCTTGAACCCATGGTGGCGGCATTTTCGCCCCAGGCCCTGCGCGACTGGGTCGAGGCGCTGGGCGTGACCACCTTCGTGGGCACCTCGGGCCGGGTGTTTCCCGCCGAGATGAAGGCCGCACCGCTGATGCGGGCCTGGCTGCACCGCCTGCGCGAAGCCGGCGTGCGCATCCACGCGCGCCACCGCTGGACGGGCTGGCACGCCGACGGCAGCCTGGCCTTCACCACGCCCGCCGGGCCGCAGGCGGTGACGGCCGACGCCAC
>NZ_BSPX01000114.1:0-8569 GCF_030161255.1 Zoogloea oryzae | reverse complement strand
GGCCAGCAGGCCGCGGGCGAGGCCGGCGAGGCCGTCGGGCCAGGTGAGCAGCGCGCCGTCGGCGGCGTTGGCGGCATGGCCGCCGCGGCTGGCGAAGTAATGCAGCCCGAACCACGCCGACACGCGATCCGACCCCGCACCGTATTCGTCACGGCACACGTAGTCGAGCCAGGTGTGAAGCGTGGGCGAGGTGTAGCCCTCGGCGACGAGCCAGTCGCGGAAGACCACGCCATCCAGCCGGCGCCAGTCGGCGTCGCGGCTGGACTCCACCAGCGGCACGCAGAACAGGCGCCTGCCGCCGGCGCCGCGGCGGTGGGTGAGCTCGGCCACGTAAGCCAGGAAGCGCCGGTGCTGGGCGGCTTCAATCGGCGCCACGGCGTCGGTGGGCAGCAGGCCCTCGTGCCACTGCCCGCCAAACAGCAGGCGCTCGTCCGGGGCGTGCACCAGCGCCGTCTCGGCAAAGCGCGGCCGCTCGGCGAACGGGTCGGCCTCGATCACGCCCTGCTCGAAGAGGATCTCCCGCACGCTGGCGGATTCCAGCGACGGCAGCGGCAGGTAGTGGGCGCCGCGGGGATGCGGGATCGGGCCGCTGGGGCTCATCATCGCGCCGCCGGCGGCGTTGCCGAGGGGCTCCGGGCCTTCCACCAGCAGGAAGTCGTCGACGCCTTTCTTCGCCAGCCGCCACGCGGCGGTGAGCCCGGCGATGCCGCTGCCGAGGATCGCCACGCCGCAGCGGATCTCCCGCGTGGGGGTGGGCAGGGCGGTGGTGTCGCGCAGGGCGTGGCCTTCGCTCATGCCGGGGCGCAACACCGTGATCGGGATGCCGAAGTCGCGCAGCTGCCGGCAGCCGGGCAGGGCGAGGAGGGCGCCGGCGGCGAGCCCGGCCTGGATGGCGCGGCGGCGGTCCATCAGCGCACCACGTTGTGCCAGTCCTGCTCGAAGTAATGCACCAGGGTCTGGCTGTTGAGGTGGTTGGGCTCGACGGCCGGCGGGCGCATGTCGGGCGGAAAGCGGAACATCGCCCGGGTGGTGTCGGCGTCGAGGAAGCGCGTGGGCACCGGGTAGTGATCCGGCGGCACGAAGCCGGGCTTGCGGGTGGCGAGGTTGAAGCCCCACTCGCCAAATGACGGCACGTAGGCGTGGTAGGGCTGGGTGACGAAGCCGGCCTCGCGCAGGGTGGCGTCGATGCACCAGTAGCTCCTGGGGGCGAACCAGGGCGACGTCGATTGCACCACCAGCGCGCCGTTTGCCGACAGGTGCTTCGCCATCAGCCGGTAGATGGGCACCGAGTAGAGCTTGCCGAGGCCGAAGTTGGACGGGTCGGGAAAATCCGCGACGATCAGGTCGAAGACCTCGGCGTTCGTCTCGAGCCACTGGCCGGCGTCGGCGTTGGTCACCGTGACGCGCGGATCGGCGAGCGACCCGCCGTTGAGCCCGGCAAGATACGCGTTGTGGGTGAAGAGGTCGGTCATCGCCGGGTCCAGATCCACCAGCGTGATGTGCTCGATGTTCGGGTAGCGCAGTATCTCGCGCACCGCCAGCCCGTCGCCGCCGCCCAGCACGAGCACCCGCCGCGCCCACGGCATGCTGGCCAGCGCCGGATGCACCAGCGCCTCGTGGTAGCGGTGCTCGTCGCGGCTGGAAAACTGCAGGTTGCCGTTGATGTGGAGGCGCGTGTCGTCCTTCCAGCGGGTGACGACGATGCGCTGGTAGGGCGTGGTGGTGGCGTAGATCACCTCGTCGCCGAACAACCCGCGCTCGGCCCAGCGGGTGAGGTGCTCGGATGCCGCCAGCCCGATCATCAGAAACGCCATCGCCAGCGCCCCGCGGGTGAAGCGGCCGCGGGCGCCGGGCACTTCGGCGCGGTAATGCCAGAGGGTCCACAACGCCACCGCGGCGTTGGCCATCCCGAACAGGAAACCCGTGCGCGACAGCCCGAGCTTGGGCGCCAGCACCAGCGGAAACAGCAGCGACACTACCAGCGCGCCCAGGTAATCAAAGGTGAGCACGCGGCTCACCAGCTCGGAGAACTGCGCCTGCCGGTTGTGGAGCACCCGCATCACCAGCGGAATCTCCATCCCCACCAGCACGCCCAGCGCAAACACCAGCGCGTACAGCACGGTGCGGAAGGGCGCCGACATCCACGCAAAGAGCAGGAACAGCAGCGTGGCCGACACCCCGCCGACAATGCCCACCAGCAGCTCGATGTCGATGAAGCGGGCCAGCGCGTCCTCGTCGCGCACGTATTTGGAAAGGTGCGAGCCGACACCCATCGCGAACAGGTAGCAGCCGATGATCGACGAGAACTGCAGCACCGAATCGCCCAGCAGGTAGCTCGACAGCGCCCCGGCGATCAGCTCGTAGGCGAGCCCGCAGGAGGCGACGACGAACACCGACAGGATCAGCAGGCGGTCGGTGGCGGCAGCGGGGGCGGGGCGGGCGTCTTGCATGGCGCGGACTCTACCCGGAATGCGCTTGCCGGGCATCAGAAATGCTGGCTAAATGCCCCGCTTGCAGATTCGGACTCGGGCCATGGACGCGCTGATCAGTTACTTCCTGCACCTCATTTCGGGCCTCGCGATGGTTGCCGCGTTCGCCGGCATCTACATGGCGGTCACGCCCTTCCACGAGCTGGCGCTGATCCGCCAGGGCTTCGTGGCGCCGGCCCTGTCGCTGGGCGGCGCGGTGATCGGCTTCTCGCTTACCGTCGCGTCGAGCATCCTCCACAACGACAGCTATCCGCTGTTCATGATGTGGTGCGTCGCCGGCCTCACGGTGCAGGTCGTCACCTACGCGGTGCTCGCCCGGGCCTTCCCGCGGCTGCCCGACCAGCTTGCCGGCAACAACGTGGCCGCCGGCGCCACCGCCGGCATCCTGTCGCTGGTGGTCGGCATCATCAACGCGGCGTGCATGTCCTGAAACCGCCTTTCATCCAGCAGGAGAAACCATGAGCCTCGGATCATTCATCAAGAAGCAGTTCATCGACGTCCTCCAGTGGAACGAGGATTCCGACGGCACGCTGGCCTGGCGTTACCCGATGGAAGATTTCGAGATCCAGTACGGCGCCAGCCTCACCGTGCGGGATTCGCAGATGGCGGTGTTCGTCAATGAGGGCAAGGTGGCCGATGTCTTCGGGCCGGGGCGCTACACGCTCACCACCCAGACCATCCCGCTGCTCACCAACCTCAAGAACTGGGACAAGCTCTTCGAGTCGCCCTTCAAGTCGGACGTGTACTTCTTCAGCACCCGGCTGCAGCTGGGCCGCAAGTGGGGCACACCGCAGCCCATCACCATCCGCGACAAGGATTTCGGGATGGTGCGGCTGCGCGCCTTCGGCATGTATTCGTACAAGCTGGTCGATCCGAAGCACTTCTTCACCGAGATCAGCGGCACTCGGGCGAGCTACACCGTCGACGAGCTGGAGCAGCAGCTGCGCAACCTCGTCGTTGCCACCATGAGCGCCACCCTCGGCGGCTCCGAGCTGCCCTTCCTCGACATGGCCGCCAACCAGATTCTGCTGGCCGACAAGATGCGCGAGGCGATGCTGCCCACCTTCGAGCGCTACGGCCTCGCGCTCGACAACTTCGCGGTCGAGAACATCTCGCTGCCCGAAGAGCTGCAAAAGGCCATCGACACCCGCATCTCCATGGGCATGGTGGGCGACATGGGCAGGTACACCCAGTACCAGGTGGCGAGTTCGATGCCTCTGGCGGCCCAGAACGAAGGCGGCATCGCCGGCGTGGGGGCAGGGCTGGCGGCAGGTGTGGGCATGGGCCAGGTGATGATGGACGCGCTGCGCGGTGGCCAGGCGCCGGCTACTGCTCCGGTGCCTGTTGCTGCGCCGGCCGCCGACGACCCCGAAGCGCGCCTCGCCAAGCTCAAGGCGCTCCTCGACAAGGGCCTCGTCACCCAGGCCGACTACGATTCGGCGAAGGCCGAGATCCTGAAAAAGCTGATCGGCTGATCCACCGCCTGCCCTGACCGTGTTCAAGCTCGCCTGCCCCAGTTGCGGGGCCGAAGTCACCTTCCGCTCGCCCACCTCGGCGATGGCGGTGTGCGAGTACTGCCGCAGCACCCTGCTGCGCGACGGCGAGGCGGTGCGCGACGCAGGCAAGATGTCGGCCACGCTGGAGGACTACTCGCCCATCCGCATCACCACCTCCGGCATCTACGCCGGGCGGCGCTTCGGCGTGGTGGGGCGCATCCAGCTGCGCTACGACGCGGGCTTCTGGAACGAGTGGTACATCCTCTTCGACGACGGCGGCACCGGCTGGCTGTCGGACGCCTCCGGGCAGTACGCCGTCACCCTCGACACCGGCCTCGCCACCGACGCGCCGCCCTTCGGCCAGATCGTCCCGGGCGGGCTGTATCGCTGGGACGAGGTGAGCTACGCCGCGTCGGATATCCGCACCGCCCGCTGCACCGGCGGCGAGGGCGAGCTGCCCATCCGCGTGGGCGCTGGCTGGGAGGCCAAGGTGGCCGACTACCGCCAGGCCCACCGCTTCCTCACCCTGGATTACTCCGAGGGCGACACCCCGCGCCGCTACGCCGGCAAGGCGGTAACCCTGGCCGACCTCAAGTGCCAGCTGCTGCGCAGCCCCACCGAGATCGCCGCCAGCGCCGGCAAGCTGCCGGGCAAGGCGGCGAGCCTCGAATGCCCCGCCTGCGGCGCCTCGATCAGCTGGCGCCCGGCGGTGGCGGCGCACCTCAACTGCCCGGCCTGCGGCACGGTATCCGACGCCAGCACCGGCACCGTCGAGGTGATGCAGGCCGTCCGCCGCGAAGCCCTGGTCCACACCACCCTGGCGCTGGGCGACGCCGCCACCATCGACGGTGCCCGCTACGCCCTCATCGGCCTGATGCGCCGGCGCACCACCGGCAGCGGCGAGATATGGACCGAATATCTGCTCTTCAGCGAGACGGCCGGCTTTCTGTGGCTGGTCGAATCCGCCTCGGGTTGGGATAAGGTCAAGGTGGTTGACGTATTTCCCGAGTCCGTCTCGGCCAGCGCCGTGCGCCTCGCCGACGCGGCCTACACCCGCATGGACAGCTACACCGCCGAGGTCACCTACGCCGCCGGCGCCTTCAACTGGCAGGTGAAGGTGGGCGATCGGGTCAGCGTCACCGAATACGTCGGCAGCCGCGGCACCCTCACCAGCGAACGCACGCCGGCCGAGATCAGCTGGTCGCTGGCCCAGCGCGTCACGGCGGCCAGCATCGGCGCGTGGTTCGGCAAGCCGGCCCTGGCCAGTGCGGCCATCGCTGCGGCAGCGCAGCCGGCGCCGGCTGCGACGATCTCCCGCGAGGCCCTTTACGGGCCGGCCTTCATCGCCTCTGCGGTGCTCCTCCTCCTCAACCTGCCCATCGCCATGTTCGGCCGTGGCAGCGGCGTGATGGGGCTCGTGGTGCTGGCCCTCGTGCTGTTGTGGGTGCCGCTGTTCAGCGATGAGTTTGGTGACGATTCATGAGTCGCATCGGCTACATCATCTACGCCACGCTGATCGTCGCGGTCGTCACCCTCATCAATTTCAGCGACCACTCCAGTAGCGGCCACGGCAGCAGCAGCTGGGGCGGCGGCTCGTCCGGTGGTGGCAGCTGGTCGTCCGGCGGAGGCGGCCACAAGTGAGCGCCCACCTGCCCCGTGGCCGCCACCTGCTGGCCGATCTCACCGGCGTCGCCGCCCATCGCCTCGCCGATGCCACCGCCCTCGAAACCCTGCTCCGCGATGCCGCCCGCGCCGCCGGCGGCACCGTGCTCGGTGGTCACTTCCACCCCTTCGGCCCCGGCCTCGGCGTCACCGGCGTGCTGCTGCTGGCCGAATCCCACCTCAGCATCCACACCTGGCCCGAGCACGGCTTTGCGGCGGTGGATGTCTTCATGTGCGGCAGCGCCCGGCCCGAGCTGGCGGTGGACGTGATCGAGGCCGCGCTGGCTCCGGCGAGCTGCGTGCGACGGGACGTGGCGCGGGGCTGATACGCCGGTGGCCCGCATGGGCTGCGTGGTGCCGAAACGGCCCGTCGACTCATTTAGAATGGGCGCCTGTCCAAACGCACGGCGGCCCCCATGACCCCCACCCCCGTCCCCCTGCCCGAGTCCTATCGTCTCCTCAACCACGGCCCCACCGTGCTGGTGTCGTCGGCCCACGGCGGCCGGCGCAACGTGATGGCGGCCTCGTGGAGCATGCCGGTGGATTTCGACCCGCCCAAGGTGGCGGTGGTGATCGACCGCAGCACCTTCAGTCGCGAGCTGATCGACGCCTCCGGCGAGTTCGTGCTGGCGGTGCCAACGCGGGCGATCGCCGACAAGGTGGTGGCGGCGGGCTCGCAGTCCGGCCGGGATTGCCCGGACGGGGACAAGTTTGCCGCCCTCGGGCTGGATGTGCTGCCGGCCTCGAAGGTGGCGGCGGCGCTGCCCACCGGCTGCATCGGCTGGCTCGAATGCCGGGTGATCGACGAGCCCCACATCCAGCGCACCTACGATCTCTTCCTCGGCGAGGTGGTGGCCGCCTGGGCCGATCCGGCGGTGTATTCCGACGGGCGCTGGCATTTCGAATCTGGCGGCGACGCGCTGCGCAGTCTTCACTACATTGCCGGCGGCGCGTTCTTCTCGACCGGCGAAGCCTTCGACGCCAAGGAGTGATGGGATGGATCTGACCGTTGTCTTCGACAATTCACAACTCGCCCATATCATCGACCAGGCGATGATTTACCAGTGCGCCTGCCCCGGCCAGGTGGCCCAGCACATCCTCGGTCTGCGCGAGCTGTTCCGCTACCAGACCAGCTGCCGGGCGATGCGCACCGAAGATTTCGGCGTCCACGCCCGGATCATGGAATCCGTGCAGAAGACCCACGCCGAGATGGAAGCCTGCCTCGTGGACGTGCTGGCTGCCGAGGGCTGGGACATGACCACCCTGACCATGCCGGAGGGCCTGCGCAAGCTGCGCGACGAGCTGCTGGCGGAGTAGCGGATGAGGGGTTTTTCGGGCGGCTGAAAATATTTTGTGCACCGCAACAAAAAGTGCTTGCAAAAGTTTTTGCTGCGGTGCAACATGAAGCCATACCGAAATCAGTTCGGTGATCGCAAGCCCAACCCAAACTTGAGGAGATCATCATGTCCGTTACCCCCGAAACCCTTGCCGCCGCCGCCAAGTCCAACGCCGAAGCCGGCCTGAACAGCGCGTCCGCCTTCGTTGCCGCCGTGTTCACCGCCGTCGAGCGCGTCTCCACCCTGAACCTGGCCACCGCCCGCACCGCCTTTGACGACAGCGTCGCCTTCTCCAAGGCCATCATCGCCGCCAAGGACCCGAAGGCCCTGGCCGCCCTGAACCTGGGCGCCGTGACCCCGGCCGTCGAAAAGAGCGTGGCCTACGGCCGTAGCCTCTCCGTCATCGGTGGCGACACCCAGGAAGAGCTGACCAAGCTGGTCGAAGCCGAAGCCGCTGCCCTGGGCAAGAACTTCGACACCGCCCTGGAAGGCCTCTTCAAGAACGCCCCGGCCGGCTCCGAAGCCGCCGTCAAGGCCGTGAAGACCGCTCTGGCCAACGCCAACTCCGCCTACGAAGGCGCCTCCAAGGCCGCCAAGCAGGTTGCTGCTGCCGCCCAGGCCAGCGTCGAGAAGGCCACCGAAGTGGCCGTCGAGAGCGTTGAAAAGGGCACCAAGGCTGCCGTGTCCGCGCTGAAGGTTGCCTGAGCATCAAGCCAGTCTGCCGCGGGGTCATAGCCGCGGCGTGGAATGAAGCTGAAAAGCAGTCGATGAAAGAGGCCCTTCGGGGCCTTTTTCATTGGCGGGTTCCGGTTGAACATGGCGAGCACGGCATCGGGCCGGCGCGCGTTTCGGGAGTCCTCTGATGGGTCGTCGCAAGTCACCGCTGGTTTCTGCCTTTTTCAAGATGACCCGCGCCGGCATGCGCCAATCGACCCGCATCGGCCAGGCCGCGGCGAAGCAGGGCATGAAGTCCGGCGGCGAACTGGCCGAGCAGGCCGGGCGAATGCTCCGCGCCGTCGCCACCCCCACCGACGCCCCCAAGCCGATCACCGGCGGGCGCTGGTTCGACGGCCGATGGGGCCTCGGCCCGCTGGCGATGCGGCGCTACCGGCTGTTCATCCCCACCGGCGGCAGCGCCCGCAAGCCCTTGCCGCTGCTGCTCCTCCTCCACGGCTGCGCCCAGGACACGGCGGCCTTTGCAGCGGTCACCCGGGCGGCGGTCACGGCCAAGTCCCGCGGTTTTGCGGTGCTGATGCCCGAGCAGGCCCAGGAGGCCAACCCCCAGCGTTGCTGGAACTGGTTCGGCAGCGAGGCCCGGGTCGGGCTCGAAACCCAGCTGCTGATGGCCATCGTCGATCACGCGGTGGCTACCCATCCGCGCATTGCCGGCCCGCTGTTCGCCTTCGGCCTGTCGGCCGGCGGGGCGATGTCCATGACCCTGGCCCTGCGCCACCCCGAGCGCTTCACCGCGGTCGGCAGCCACTCCGGCGCGGCGCCCCACAGCGCCAGCACCCCGCTGCAGGCCGGGCAGTCGATGCGCGGGCGGCGCTCGCCGGATGTGGACGCCCTCGCCCAGCGCCTGGCT
>NZ_BSPX01000113.1:0-8744 GCF_030161255.1 Zoogloea oryzae | reverse complement strand
TGCCCCGGCTGGGCGGTGATCGCCATCGACGGCGGCCCCCAGCTGGGTTTTATCGAAGGCCAGGAAATCCGCCCCGGCGTCACCCTCACCCGGGTCGCTGGCGACGGCATCGAGCTCACGGTGGGCGGCGCCCGCCAGCGGGTCGCCCTCGCCGAACGTGGCACACCCGCGGCCGCCCCCGGCACGCCGGGCGATCCGTCCATGCCGCCCGCCCACCCCCTCCCCGATCAGCCCCAGCCCGTCGTGACCCTGCCATCCGCGCGGATGCACACCGAGGTCAACGCCGTCGACGCCAGCCAGCAACCGTCCCAGGCCGGCTTCCCATCGAATCTCCAGGCCCAGCCCTTTCCGAGCCCGAACGACCAATGAAACCTGCCCGCCGCAGCCCGGGATCTGCCCGTCACCCTCTCGCCCGCACGCTCGCCTTCAGCTGCGCCCTGGCCTTTGCCGCCGGCATCGCCCTGCCGCCCGCAGCCGCCCTCGCCGCCGAGACCGAAACCCGCGGCAGCAACACCGATCCCGTCTCGCTCAACTTCGTGAATGCCGACATCGGCGCGGTGATCCAGGCCATCTCCAAGATCTCGGGGCGCAACTTCATCGTCGATCCGCGGGTCAAGGGCACCCTCAACATCGTCACTGCACGCCCGGTGCAGCGGCACCTCACCTACTCGATCCTGCTGTCGGCGCTGCGCCTGCAGGGCTACACCGCCATCGAGGGCCAGGGCGTCACCAAGATCGTCCCCGAAGCCGACGCCAAGCTCCACGCCGTGCCGGTGGGCAAGGGCCAGGGCGCTGGCGGCGGCGACCGTCTGACCACCCAGGTGTTCAGCCTCAAGCACGAATCAGCCGCCCAGCTGGTGCCGATCATCCGGCCCCTGGTGTCGCCCAACAACACCGTCACCGCCTACCCGGGCAACAACTCGCTGGTGGTCACCGACTACGCCGAGAACATCGGCCGCATCGCCCAGATCGTCGAATCCATCGACGTGCCGCAGACCGGCCTGCGGGTGATGACGCTCCAGCACGCCTCGGCCCTCGATCTCGCCCAGACCATCAACCGCCTGATGAACGACACCGGCGCCGCGGGTGTGGCCGGCGCAACCGGCGGCGTGGCGGGCGACGCCAGCCAGCGCGTCTCGGTGACGGGCGACCCGCGCACCAACAGCCTGCTGGTGCGCTCCGACAACCCGTCCAAGCTCAACGCCGTGCGCCAGCTGGTGGCCAACCTCGACCAGCCCGGGGCCAGCGGCAACATCCACGTGGTGTACCTGAAGAACGCCGAAGCCACCAAGGTCGCCCAGACCCTGCGCGCCGTGGTCACCGGCGAAGCCGGCGGCACCTCGGGCAGCAGCCAGAGCAACTTCGGCAGCACCAACAGCAACAGCAACACCGGCTCCAACTTCGGCAGCAACAACACCACCGGCAGCCAGAACAGCACCACCGGCTTCGGCAACACCCCGTCGTTCAGCAACAGCAGCACCAACACCAGCGGCGCCACCGGCAACGGCTTCATCCAGGCCGACCCGATGAGCAACGCGCTGATCATCACCGCCCCCGAGGCCATCTACAACAACCTGCGCAAGGTCATCGACCAGCTCGACCGGCGCCGCGCCCAGGTGTATGTCGAGGCGCTGATCACCGAAGTCAGTACCGAGAAGGCGGCCGAGATCGGCATCCAGTGGCAGGCCGGCAAGATAGGAAACACAACCGCCTACGGTGGCACCAGCTTCAACTCCAGCGGTAACAACATCCTCAACCTGGCCACGAGCATCGCCTCCAGCAGCGGCACCACACTGCCAGGCAACGGCCTCAACCTGTTGCTGGGCGGAGGCACCGTGACGGTGGGCGGGCGCGAGATCGCCAACCTCAACATGCTGGCCCGCTTCCTCGAGTCGGACACCAAGGCCAACATCCTGTCCACGCCCAACCTGGTCACCCTCGACAACGAAGAGGCCAAGATCGTCGTGGGCCGCAACGTGCCCTTCGTCACCGGCACCTACACCACCACCTCCACCGGCGCCAGCAACCCCTTCACCACCGTCGAGCGCAAGGACGTGGGCCTCACCCTGAAGGTCAAGCCGCAGATCTCCGAAGGCGGCACCGTGCGCCTGCAGATCTACCAGGAAGCCTCGGCGGTCATCGAATCCACCGCCACCAGCACCACCGGCCCCTCCACCACCAAGCGCTCCATCGAATCCACCGTGCTGGTGGACGACGGCGCGGTGATCGCCCTCGGCGGCCTGGTGGAAGACTCCTACTCCGGCGGCGTCGAGAAGGTGCCCGTACTGGGCGACATCCCCTACCTCGGCCAGTTCTTCCGCTACGACTCCCGGAAGCGCGGCAAGACCAACCTGATCGTCTTCCTGCGTCCGGTGATCCTGCGCGACGCCGCCGCCATCCAGGGCATCTCGGCCGACCGCTACAACTACATCATCGGCCAGCAGCGCGACCTCGACGACCCGCGCAACCTGATGCGCCGCGAACCCAACCCGCCGCTGCTGCCCCCGCCCGGCAGCCCGCCGCCGGCCGTGCCCTACAACATGCCGCGCATCGATGCGGCCCCCGCCGCGGGGCCTGCCAGCAGCACCCCGGCGCCCGCCGCCACCGGCTACACCCCATGACCAGCCCGGTCCTGCCCTACGCCTTCGCCAAGGCCCACGGCATCCTCGTCGCCGCCCAGGGGGCCGACCACGCCCAGCTGCTGCTGCGCGAAGGCGCCGATCTTGCCGCCCTGGCCGAAGTGCGGCGCACCCTGGGCCTGCCCCTCGCCATCGAGAACGTCTCCCGCGCCACCTTCGAGGCACGGCTGTCCGAGGCTTACTCCGGCGCCGACGGCAACGCCGCCGATGTGGTCGCCGACGTGGGCCAGGAGGTCGACCTCACCCAGCTCATGACCGAGCTGCCGGCCGTCGAGGATCTCCTCGAAACCCAGGACGACGCGCCGATCATCCGCATGATCAACGCGCTCCTCACCCAGGCCGTGCGCCAGTCCGCCAGCGACATCCACATCGAGCCCTACGAGCGCAACTCGGTGGTGCGCTTCCGCCGCGACGGCGTGCTGGTGGATGTGGCCCAGCCCCACCGGGCGCTGCACGCGGCGATGGCCTCGCGCATCAAGATCATGGCCAGCCTCGACATCGCCGAAAAACGCCTGCCGCAAGATGGCCGCATCGCCCTGCGCCTCGCCGGCCGGCAGGTGGACGTGCGCGTCTCCACGTTGCCCACCACCCACGGCGAACGCATCGTGCTGCGCCTGCTCGACAAGGGCAGCGGCCAGCGCGGCCTCGACAGCCTGGGCATGGCCGCCGACACCGTCGCGCCGTTTGCAAGGCTCCTCGACCAGCCCCACGGCATCCTCCTCGTCACCGGCCCCACCGGCTCGGGCAAGAGCACCACGCTCTACGCCGCGCTGCAGGGCATGGACGCCCGGAGCCGCAACATCGTCACCGTCGAAGATCCGGTCGAATACGACCTCCCCGGCGTCGGCCAGATCCAGGTCAACAGCAAGATCGATCTCTCCTTCGCCCGAGCGCTCCGCGCAATCCTCCGGCAGGATCCGGACGTCATCATGATCGGCGAAATCCGCGACCTCGAAACCGCGCAGATCGCCGTCCAGGCCAGCCTCACCGGCCACCTGGTGCTCGCCACCCTGCACACCAACGACGCCGCCTCGGCCGTCACCCGCCTTGTCGACATGGGCGTCGAGCCCTTCCTGCTCGCCTCCACCCTGCGCGGCGTGCTGGCCCAGCGCCTGGTGCGCCGGCTGTGCCCGGCCTGCCGCAGCGCCACGCCCACCACCGACGCCGACCGCGACCTCCTCGGCCCCGGCAGCCCGGCCCAGCTATGGCACGCCCCCGGCTGCCCGGATTGCGGCCACACCGGCTACGCCGGGCGCACCGGCATCTACGAGCTGATGGTCACCGACGACGCCCTCCAGCGCCTGATCCACACCGCCGCCGACGAAGCCGACCTGCGCGCCCACGCCCGCCACCAGGGCAGCCGCAGCCTGCGCGACGACGGCCTGCGCCTGCTGGGCGAGGGCGTCACCTCGGCCGAAGAGCTCCTGCGGGTCACCCGGGATTAAGCGATGACCGCCTTCCGCTATCGCGCCGTGGACAACGCCGGCCGGGAATCCGCCGGCGTGCTCGAAGCCGACACCGGCAAGGCCGCCCGCGGCCTGCTGCGCGAGCGCGGGCTGTTCCCGCTGGAGGTCGCCTCGGTGGCCCAAGGCGCCGGCGACGGCAAGGCCGTCCGCCGCAAGCTGAAGGAAGCCGACCTCACCCTGCTCACCCGCCAGTGGGCCACGCTGCTGGCGTCTGGCCTCACCGTCGAGCAGGCGCTCGCCGCCCTCATCGAGCAGGCCGAAACCGAAGCCACCCGCCAGCTGCTGGCCGGCGTGCGCTCCGAGATCCTCGCCGGCTACAGCCTGCGCGCCGCCCTCGATCGCTACCCGCAAGCCTTCACCACGCTCTACCGCGCGTCGGTGGCCGCCGGCGAGAAATCCGGCGAGCTCGCCCGGGTGATGAACCAGCTCGCCGACTACCTCGACCGCAGCCACGCCCTGCGCACCAAAACCCTGCAGGCCCTGCTCTACCCGGCCATCGTCGCCAGCGTGGCGCTGATGGTCATCATCGGCCTGATGACCTACGTGGTGCCGCAGGTGGTGTCCGTCTTCCAGCAGAGCAAGCAGGCCCTGCCGCTCCTCACCCGGGTGCTCATCGTGGTCAGCAGCCTGCTGCGCGAGTGGGGCTGGCTGATGATCCTGGCGATCATCGGCGGGCTCTTCGCCGGCCGCGCGGCGCTGCGTGACACCACGGTCAAGCGCCGCTGGGATGCCTGGCTGCTGCGCCTGCCGGTGCTCGGCCGCCACCTGCGCACCCTCGACGCCACCCGCTTTGCCAGCACCCTGTCGATCCTCGCCGGCAGCGGCGTGCCGCTCCTCGCTGCGCTGGACGCCGGCCGCCAGGTGATCAGCCGCCTGCCCCTGGCCGACGCCGTCGCCACCGCCGCCGAGCGCGTCCGCGAAGGCCAGCCCCTGTCCCGCGCCCTGGGCGCCAGCCGCCAGTTTCCGCCGCTGCTGATCCACATGATCGCCAACGGCGAGGCCACCGGCCGGGTCGATGAACTCCTCGACCGCGCCGCCCGCCTCCAGCAGGCCGAACTCGAAAACCGTACCGCCACGCTCACCGCCCTCCTCGAACCCATCCTGCTGCTCATGATGGGCGGCTTCGTATTGGTAATCGTGATGGCTGTGATGCAACCCATCATCGAAATCAATACCTTGATGAAATAAGGAACCGCCATGCACAACGCCCCCCGCCGCGCCCGCGGCTTCACCCTGATCGAAGTGATGGTCGTCATCGTCATCCTCGGCGTGCTCGCCGCGCTGGTGGTACCCAAGGTGATGAGCCGCCCGGACGAAGCCCGCGTCGTCGCCGCCAAGCAGGACATCTCGTCGATCATGCAGGCCCTCAAGCTCTACAAGCTCGACAACCGCCGCTACCCCAGCGCCGAGCAGGGCCTGCAGGCGCTGGTCACCAAGCCCGCCGCCGCGCCGGTGCCCGACAACTGGAAGTCCTACCTCGACAAGCTGCCGATGGACCCGTGGGGCAAGCCCTACCAGTACGTCATCCCCGGCCTCAAGGGCGAGGTGGACGTGATGAGCTTCGGCGCCGACGGCATCTCCGGCGGCGAAGGCTTCGATGCCGACGTCGGCTCCTGGAACCTCTGACCTCATCCCGATGGCGGCAGGCGTCTGGCGCAGCTTCGACCGTCCGTCCCGCGGCCCCGCGCCCGGACGCACCGCCGCGCCCCGCCGCCACGCCGGCTTCACCCTCATCGAAGTCATGGTGGTGCTGGTCATCATGGGCCTGATGGCCACCGGCATCAGCGTCGGCCTCGACAGCCTGCGCGGGCGCGACACCGACCAGGCCCTCAAACGCCTGCGTCTGGTGCTCGAAGCCACCGCGGATCGGGCCGCCGTGCGCGGCCGGCCCATCGCCATCGAGTTCCTCCCCGACGGCTACCGCTTCTCGGCCCTCGACCCCGACGACAACTGGCGGCCGCTGATCGACCCGCCGGTGTTCACCGACCGCCCGCTGCCCGCCGGCGTGGCCTGGCTGGGCCTGCGCATCGACGGCCAGCCCGACGCCGCCAGCCCGCGCCTGCAGTTCGGCACCCAGGCACCCGAATACGAGCTGCGTGTCGCCACCCCTGGCGGCGAGGCCCGCTTCACCGGCAAGGCCAACGGCACGGTGCAGCTCGCCATGCCCGGCGCCAACCGTTCATGACGCGCCCCGCCCGCGGCTTCACGCTGCTCGAAACCCTGGTCGCCCTGGCGATCCTCGCCATCGCGCTCACCGCGGCGTTCCGGGCGATGGGCGTCACCGCCCAGTCGTCGGGCGAGCTGCGCGAACGCCTGATCGGCGACTGGGTGGCCGAGAACCGCCTCGCCGAGCTGCGTGCCACCCGCGCCTGGCCCAACCCGGGCATCAACGAAGGCACCGCCGAGCAGGCCGGGCGCACCTACCGCTGGCGCGAAGACGTCAAGAACACCGCCAACCCGCTGTTCCGCCGGGTCGATCTGTCCGTCTTCGGCCCGGATTCCGGCGATCACGCCATCTCCCGCCTGTCCGGCTACGTGGCGAGGCCGCTGCAATGAGTCGTACCGGCCAGCGCGGCCTCACCCTGATCGAGCTGATGGTCGCCCTGTCGGTCTTCGCGGTGCTGGGCGTCCTGTCCTACCGCGCCCTGTCCGAAGTCGCCAACAGCCACACCCGTCTCGAAGCCAGCTTCGAACGCTGGCGCGCCATCAACCGCAGCATCCAGCGCATCGACGCCGATCTGCTGCAGGCCGTGTCCACCACCGGCCGCAACCCGGGGCAGACCGGCCGCGACGGCACGACACCCGGCGGTAACCCGAACCCCGCGGCGCGGACCACCACCGCCGCGCCCATGCTCCTCACCCGCGCAGCCAGTGGCGGGCCCGAGTTCCAGTTCCTGCGCCTCGACGACACCCGCGGCGTGCGCCGGGTCGGCTACCGGCTGGTGGACGGCCGCCTCGAATGGCTGCGCTGGAGCGGCCGCGACGCCCTCGGCGAGCCCGACGTCGAACCCCTGCTCGACAAGGTGCGCGGCGTGCGCTGGCGCTTCCTGCTGAACAACAACCGCCTCGACGCCTGGCCGCCGGGCGACACCCGCGCCACCCTGCCCGACGCGGTAATCCTCGAACTCGACCTGGAAGGCACCGGCGTCCTCACCCGCCTGATCGCCCTGCGCTGATGCTGCCCAACCGCATCCCCTCCCGCCCCCACGCCGGCCCCCAGAAGGGCGCCGCGGTGATCCTCGCCCTCCTCACGGTGGCGCTGGTGGCCGGCCTCGCTGCGGCCTCGGTGGGCGATCTGGGCGTGGCGATGGATCAGGTCGCCGGCCGCCACGACCAGGCCCAGGCCCGCCAACTCGCCCGCGGCGCGGTGGACTGGGCGCGCAACGTGCTCTCCGAAGACGCCCGCACCAGCCAGGTGGATCACCTGGGCGAAGCCTGGGCCGTCAAGGTACCGCCCACGCCGGTCGAGGAAGGCGAGGTCAGCGGCGAGCTGCAGGAGCTCTCCGGCCGCCTCAACCTCAACAACCTCGCCAGCGACGGCGCCGACATCGTCGAGGTGGAGCGCTTCCAGCGCCTGCTGTCGCTGGTCGGCGTGGCTGATTCCGACGCCCTCAACCTCACCGCCGCGCTGCTCGACTGGCTCGACACCGACGACAGCCCGCGCCTGCCCGGCGGCGCCGAATCCGGCTGGTACGGTGCCCAGACGCCCGCCCGCCGCTCCGCCAACGGCCCGCTGGTGGCGGTGTCCGAACTGCTCCAGGTGCGCGGCTTCACCCCGCAGCTGGTGGCCCGCCTCACCCCCTTCGTGGTCGCCGTGCCGCCGGGCTCCACGGTCAACGTGAACACCGCCCCGGCCGAGGTGCTCGCCGCCGTGGTGCCGGATCTGTCCCTCGACGCCGCCCGGCTGCTCGTCGTCCAGCGCAGCCGCGCGTGGTTCAAGGACGTGAACGACTTCAAGGCCCGCCTGCCCTCGCCGGATCTCCAGCCCGACCTCACCCGACTTTCCGTCACCAGCCGGCACTTCCTCGCCACCGGCCGTGCCCGTTACGGCGTGGCCATGGTGCGCATGGAAGTGCTGCTCGAACGCAGCCAGAACTGGTCCACCATCGTCTGGCAAAAACTGCTGTGATACGCCCATGAGTACCCGCCTCCTCCTCGCCATCGACGAACAATGGCCCGCCCGCCCGGACTGCCCGTGGGTGCTCCTCGGCCCGGACGGCAGGCCGCTCTCCGAAGGTCACTCCGAACCCCGACACTGGCCCGCCGCCGCCGAGTGCGAGCTCGTACTCACCGGCCCCCAGTGCCTGTGGCTCGAGGTGCCCCTGCCCCGCGGAGCCCGGCGCGACCTGCCGCGCCTCCTGGCCTACGCGCTGGAAGACCGCCTGCTGAAAGACCCGGACACCCAGCACCTCACCGTGAGCCACCGCCGCCCCGCCGACGACGGCGAGCGCGACCTGGCCGGCGTGCTGGTGGTCGCCCGGGATCGCCTGCGCCAGCTCGTCGCCCAGTTCGCCGCCATCGGCCGCCCCGCCCGCCGGGTCTTCGCGGAAGTCCAGACCGCCCCCACCGGCGAAGGCTGGCACCTCAGCCTGTCGCCCACCGGCGCCATCCTGCGCACCGGCAGCGGCAGCGGTGTGGC
>NZ_BSPX01000112.1:0-9184 GCF_030161255.1 Zoogloea oryzae | reverse complement strand
GGGCGCCCTGCCCGGCCGTCGGCCAGACGCAGGCGGACGGCCGACGCAAACAGCCCGGCACGGCACGCCGCGCCCGCCTCGCCCGGCCCGCAGCCCTCTCGCCACAGGCGCTGGGTCAGGGGAAACAGGTTGGCCCGGCGCACGCCCTTGTCGATGGCGTAGGGCAGATCCACGCCGCGACCGGTCGGAATGCCGTAGAAGCTGCGCCCCGCCGCCCCGAGCCGCGCGGCGATGGCCGGGTTGGCGTTGGTCTCGTCCCACAGGGCGCGGGAGAAGATCGGCGCGCCGTTCTGGTGGCAGGCGAAGCAGATGTTGCGGTTGGCGTAGAAGACCCGCGGCTGGGCGCCGGCCCGGTAGTCCTTGACCAGCTGGAACTCGAAGCGGCCGGCGGCCTCGTTGTAGCTGATGACTTCCAGCACCGCGGATTTCTCGGCGTAGCCAATGTAGAGCCGATCCTTGAGCAGGGGCGCGCCCTGCGCCGGGGGCGAATCGACGGCCACCACCACGCGGGGAAAGCGGAAGTAATCCGGCGCCGCGGCGGTGCGCTGGAGCGAGCGGCCAAGGGGGATCAGCACCGGCTTGACCGGCGGCAGCGCGTCCGCCGCGTCGTGGGCCAGCAGCGGGTCGAGTCGGGCGAGGAGCTTTTCAAAGGGAAAGGGCACCATGTGGCCACCCCGGCCGTCGGCAAAAAGTTGGTCGAACAGCGACAGGCCCACCGGCGGCAGGTGCGCCCCCGGCGCGGCCGGATCGACGACCCAGGCGGGCATCGGTGCGGGCTCAGCCACCACCGCAAGCGGCGCCCGGACGATGACGAACGCCGCCAGCAGCATCGACTGCAGGGCCCGGCGGATCGTCACGGCGCGCCACCCGGGTTGCGCCGGCCGGGGTCAGCCTGCCGAGGCCAGCAGCTTGCGTTGCTGGGTGCCGGGCCAGCAGTCCTCCTGGGCCTGGCCGGTCTTGATGAAGGCTTCCCGCCCCTGCTCGTCCATCGCCTTGTTGTAGAGCGTGAAGTTGAGGGCGAAGCCCTTGTCGAGATAGGCGCGGCCCAGGTAGAGGCCCGGGCGGATCATTCGGATCTCGTCGCGCACCCGCAGGCCACGGCGCCCGGCGAGGAAATCGGGGTATTCCTGGTAGCCGGATATCTCGTCGGTGAAGAAGTAGTCGATGATGATCGACTCGCGCCGGGCGTCGAGCAGGCTCTGCCCGCAGTAGAGCTTGGCCGGGAAGAGCAGCCAGGTTTCCTTGCCGTTGAAATCCATCTTCTGGGGCTCGCCCTTCACCAGCCCGGCCTTGCGGAGCAGTTCGAGATCCTCGATGCGGTTGCGCAGCACCCGCGCGTCCCGGTAGAAGACCTTGCCCCGCCACAGGGTCTCGCCCACGTCCTCCAGCACCAGGCCCTTGAGCTGCAGTGCGGTGCCGGCAAAGCCGCCAACAATCTCGGCCAGCCGCAGCTTGCCGCTGCCGCCCTTGGGCAGCAGGATGCGGCCGTCGAAGGCGCCGTCGGGGATCGGCCCGGCGGTGAGGCGGGCGTAGATCTGGTCGAGCTGCTCCTGATCGAGGGTGGCGAGGTAATCCGGGGTGATCTTCGCGAGTTCGACGGTGGGAATCGGGAAGGCGTGATCCACCTGGGCCAGATCGGGCTTGGAGGCGTAGCTCTTGTCGTAGGGCGCAAAGGGGATGTTGGGCTGGGCGGTCTTCTCCGGCCCGCAGGCGGCGAGGCCCGCCGCGGCACACAGCGCGACGACGGCTTGGAGTGCTTTCATGGCGGCTCTCCCTACAGGGTGGCGAGGAAGGCGGTGACGGCCTTCTTGTCGGCCTCGGACAGATCCTCGCCGAAGCGGTGGCCTTCGTTCTCGACCAGCTGATCGCAGCTCTGGTAGTTGGCGGCGACGAAGTCGTGGTGCTGACGCAGCACCTCCACGAAGCGCGAGGGGTTCTTCAGCACTTCGTCGGCGATCGACTGGAGCGTTGGCACCAGGGCCTTCTTGCCGGTGGCTTCGAGCCGGGCCGGGGCGCGCTTGGCGAGGAAGAGATCGCCGATCAGCTGTTTGTGCTGCAGGCCGTTGAGATAACCGGCGCTGGTGCCCATCGGGATCTTAACCTGCCCGAAGCCATGCAGCGGCTTTTCGACCTTGCCCTCCAGCGGACGGATGCCCATGTCGATGAGCAGGTCGGCGTTGGTCAAAGTGATCTTGCGGCCGCGGGACGTGGGGTGAAGGAGTTCGGCCATCGAGCGCTTGTAGAGATCGAAGCGGCCTTCCACGCTCGGGTCGTAACGCACGCAGTCGGGCTGGCTGGCCAGCAGGGCGTTGTTCTCGCCGGCGTAGCGGGCGCGGTGGAAATCGTTTTCCTTGTTGGCCGGCTTGCCGCACACCTCGGGGCCGATGGCGTTGTTGTGCATGAAGGGCGCGGTGGCCCACACATTCACCAGCGACACGTTGCGGTAGTAGCCGCGGCCGCCGTTCTTCATGACGTCCGCCTCGGGGATGTCGGCCACCACCGGTCGGGCGCGCAGGGTCTCGTTGCCATATTCCATGTAGAGGTGGCCGGCCATGTGGTTGGAGTGCAGCGCGCGGCAGCGGAAGGTGCCCACCTCGGTGACCGGCGTGGCCTGGTCGTTGCCGAGGAAGTCGGCCCGTACCTTGCGCGGGTGGGCGTCGTTGGGCGCGGCAAAGTCGCGGCTCTTGAAGGGCCCGCCTTCGGCTTCGGGGATGCTCGAATGGCAGCGGGCGCAGTTTTCGGCAAACACGGCCTGACCACGCGCCACGGCGCCCTTGCCGAACTCCTTGTCCAGATCGGCGATCAGCTCGACCCGGCCGTAGCTGCCGGCCGCGCCCTTGGCCTTGCGGGCGTTGGCGCGGGCGACGTACAGGTCGGTCTCGTCGGATTCGGCCGAGGCGAAGAAGTCGAGGATGTTCTGCAGCCGGTCTTCCACCGCCCGGAAGTTCGGGCAATCGCGCCGGCACTGGCCGACGTTGAACGGCGTCTGGCCGAAGCCGCGCTGTTCCGGGTCCACCTGGCGCATGTCGGTGAAGTGATTGACCCAGCACTGCTCGGAGCACGAGCCGATGTTGAAATACACCCGCTGGATCGCCTCGTGGGCGCCGGTGGAATCCTCGCCGCCCTTCAGGATGTGGTGGATGCCCGGCAGATTGACCTTGGTGCCGCCTAGCAACACCGGCGTCACGTCATCGCTGCGGGTCGAGAACTGCCAGCACTTGCCCTGGCGGTTCGGTTCGCACCAGCACTTGGCTTCGTCCTTCTCGGCAGAGCAGTCGGCCACCTTGCGCCATTTGGTCACCGATTCGCCCTTGAACACCGGGCGCTGGGCCACGTTGACGAGCGCGTTGATGGTGCCGGGGTTGTTCACCTGGTCGTGGGAGATCGCCGAGGTGTCGGTCACACCCGGCCGGGCGTGGGCGAACATCTGCCATTCCAGCGCCGACTTGGGCATGCCGGAGCCCAGCAGCTCGGACATCCGGGTGTACTGGTTGCCCACCAGGCCCTTGATGTTCTCCCACTTGGGGTGGGCCGGGTCGGCCGGCGGGTTGAGGGGGTCGAAAGCGATGTGGCACGAGCCGCAGCTGGTGCCGATCAGGAAGGGCGGCTCGATGGAGCCGTCCGCCAGCTTGCTCACCCGGCTGTCGGATTCGACGCCGGTGCGCGCGTCGAGCTTGCTGTCGAAGCCGGCCCAGCTGGCGGTGCCGCCGTTGAGGGCCTTCCACTTTTCGGGGTCGAAGCGCGGATTGGGAAACTTGCGGATGCCCAGCGCGCCGGTCGAGGTGCCGAAGCGCAGGTCACAGGCCGAGTGGCGCTTGTCTAGCTTGCCGCCCTGGCTGTGGGGATCTTCGGGATCGAGGGCGGCGTCCTTCAGGCCGCAGGCCGGGTCGATGTAGCCCTGCTTGCCCACGTACTTGAGGAGCACGTCGTCGCCGGGGCACCAGTCGAGGCCGAAGGTCTCGTCGGGCGATTTTGCCGGGCAGTTGGCGTCGCCGGGCTTGCAGCAGGATGGGTCGTTGATGATGCCCCAGGCCCAGAAACGGTCGTCCCGCTGGTCGGTGCGCAACACCCGGTACCAGTCCACCAGCACACCGACGCGCTGCTGGAAGGTGTAGGTGTGGAAGCGTTCGTTGCCGCCGGTGGCCTTGAACCAGATCAGCCGGCCCACGCACTCGGATTCGTTGAGCCCTTCGCGGGCGCAGGCTTCAAAGTAAGGCTGGTTCTGGTCCTGCACGCCGGTTTCGGGCACCTGGGCGTGGGGCGGCGCAGGCTGCACCGCGGGGGTGTTCTGCGCAATCGCCTCCGCCACGCCAGAGACATCGGCCTCGGGACGGAAGGACCAGAAAGCGGTTGCGGCAACGGCCAGGGCAAGCGCCGCCAGATAGGTGCGTTTCATGGTTGCATCCCCTTCCGAAGATTGCAGCCCGGCACCTATCCCCGCCGCCTGGGAATCAAGGTTCCGTCGGTCGGTCGCGGGGCTCTCTGTCGGGGCCGGTCATGATGGTGTTATAGCAAAGATCATGACCATCGCAATGCAACATGCCCTCACGTCAACCGGTGGCATGAATTTCACAGTTGATCCCACGCCGGCACCGGGCCAAGACGTTCGGCCAGATAGTCGGCCAGCGCGCGCACCCGGGTGGGCAGGTAGCGGTTGCTCGGAAACACCGCGTTGATGCCCACCTCCGGCCCCGGGTAGTTGTGCAGGATCACCTGCAGGCGCCCCGCCTTCACCGCCGGCGCGGCGATGAAGCTGGGCTGGCGGCACACGCCCAGCCCCCGCTCGCAGGCATCCAGCAGCGCCTCGCCGTTGTTGGACTGGAGGCGGCTCTTCACCGGCACCCACACGGTCTCGTCGCCCACCCGGAAGGGCCAGCTGGCGCGGGGCGAGCCGGTGTAGCCCAGGCCGTGGTGCCCGCTCAGGTCTTCCGGGCGCAGCGGCATGCCGTGGCGGGCCAGATAGGCCGGCGAGGCCAGGGTGAGCATCCGCGACGAGCTCAGACGCCGCGCCACCAGCGTCTCGTCGAGCTGGCCGGTGATGCGCACCGCCATGTCGATGCCGCTCTCGATGAGATTCACCTGCCGGTCGTTGTAATCCACGTCCAGCGTCACATCCGGGTAGAGATCGACGAAATCCGCCACCAGCGGCGCCAGATGCCGCACCCCGAAGCTCACCGGCACGCTGATCCGGATCGGCCCCCGCGGCGCCCGCCCGCCGCCGGACAGATCGCCCTCGGCGGCGCCCACCAGCCCGAGGATCTCGCGGCAGCGCTCCAGGTACACCTCGCCCTCGGCGGTGAGCTTGAGGCTGCGGGTGCTGCGGGCGATCAGCTTGACGCCCAGGTGGGCCTCGAGCCCGGTGATCTGGCGCGTCACCATCGACCGCGCGAGGCCCAGATGATCGGCCACCGCGGTGAAGCTGCCGGTTTCGGCCACCCGGACGAAGACGTCCATTGCGTTCAGTCGGTCCATTGTTTCAATTTCAGCAACAAAGATGTCTCGATTAAAGGCTATTTTTGAACGAATCAAAAGCCTAAAGTTCGTCTGCATCAAAGCAGGCAGTCGATGCACTGCCAACCGGAGCCCCCAGATGAGCCGACACCCTGTTCTCTTCGTATCCCACGGCGCGCCCGACGTGCTGCTGAACCCCGGCCCCACCGTGGCCACCTGGGCGCAGCTGGGCGCCGAGCTGCCCCGCCCGAAGGCGATCCTGGTGATCTCCGCCCACTGGGCCGCGCGGGAACCCACCGTCAGCACCGCCGCCACGCCGGACACCATCCATGATTTCGGCGGCTTTCCGCCGGCGCTCTACGCGATGAACTACCCGGCCCCCGGCGCGCCCCAGTTGGCCACCCGGGTGCGCGAACTCCTCGCCGCCGCCAGCCTGCCCAACGCCCAGGTGCCCGACCGCGGCCTCGACCACGGCGCGTGGATTCCCCTCAAGGCCATGTACCCGGCGGCCGACGTGCCGGTGGTGCAGCTGGCGCTCCAGCCCTTCGCCGGGCCCGACTGGCACCGCCGCATCGGCGCCGCGCTGCGCCCCCTGCGGGACGAAGGCGTGCTGATCCTCGCCTCCGGCGCCGTCACCCACAACTTCGGCTGGCTCACCTGGGGCACCAACAGCGCCCCGCTGGCCAAGTCGGTGGCCTTTGCCGACTGGGTGGGCGACGCCCTCGATCGGGACGACCGCCCGGCCCTGCTCGACTACCGCCGCCTCGCCCCCTACGGCGCCGAGGCCCACCCGAGCGAGGAGCACCTGCTGCCACTGTTCGCCGCCCTGGGCGCCGCCAATCCCGGCGAAAAGCCGCTGCGCCTGGAACCCGAGCACACCTACGGCGGTCTGGCCATGGACGCCTACCTCTGGCAGGACGCCAGCCCGACCCCTTTCAATCCGGAACACTGACCCGAATGAACACCGCAACCCAACGCTACTCCGGCCCCGCCATCGCCGCCCACTGGATCATCGCGCTACTGATCCTCGCCGCCTGGCCGCTGGGCGCCTACATGCACGAACTGCCCCTGTCGCCCACCAAGCTCAAGCTCTACTCGTATCACAAGTGGATCGGCATCACCGTGCTGCTGCTCTTCCTGCCGCGCATCCTGTGGCGGATCACCCACCGCCCGCCGGCCGCGCTGCCGATGCCCGCGTGGCAGCACAAGATCGCCGAGGGCACCCATCACCTGCTCTACCTGCTGATGGTGCTGGTGCCGCTGTCGGGCTGGTTGATGAGCTCGGCCAAGGGTTTTCAGACGGTGTATTTCGGCGTGCTGCCGCTGCCTGATCTGGTGACCAAGAGCGAGGAGCTCGGCGACCTGCTGAAGGAAGTCCACGAAGTGCTCAACTTCGGCCTGCTGGCCCTCGTCGGCCTGCACGTGGCCGGCGCGCTCAAGCACCACATCATCGACCGCGACGCCACCCTGCGCCGCATGCTGCCCTTCGGCAAATAACGAACACCGAATCCCCAGGAGAAACCCATGAACATCCGCTTCATCGCCCTCCCCGCCGCCGTGCTGCTGGCCGCCGGCACCGCCCAGGCCGCCGAATTCAACCAGGTTGATGCCGGCAAGAGCACCCTCGCCTTCAGCTCCAAGCAGATGGGCGTGCCGGTGCCCGGCAACTTCAAGAAATTCACCAGCCAGATCAGCTTCGACCCGGCCAAGCCCACCGCCGCCCACACCACCCTCGAAATCGACCTCGCCAGCATCGACGCCGGCTCCAAGGACGCCAACGACGAAGTGGTCGGCAAACAGTGGTTCAACGTGAAGGCCTTCCCGACCGCGAAGTTCGTGTCCACCGGCGTGCGCGCCCTGGGCGGCAACAAGTACGAGGCGCTGGGCAAGATGACCATCAAGGGCCAGACCCGCGACGTGGTCGCCCCCTTCACCTTCAAGCAGGAAGGCGCCAGCGGCGTGTTCGACGGCGGCTTCGTGCTCAAGCGGATGGATTTCGGCATCGGCGAAGGCCCGTGGGCCGATGTGTCCGCCGTCGCCAACGAGATCGACATCAAGTTCCACGTCGTGGCCAACGCAGCCCCGACGAAGAAGTAAGCCCCACCCCCAACTCAAGACGTAAAAGGAAAACAGCATGAAGAAGCTCACCGCCCTGGCCCTCGCCGCCGCCGCGATCTCCACCTCGGCCCTGGCCGCCCCGGAAACCTACGTGATCGACGGCAGCCACACCCTGCCGCGCTTCGAGTACAACCACATGGGCTACTCCCAGCAGCTGTCGCGCTTCGACAAGACCACCGGCAGCGTCACCCTAGACCGCGCCGCCAAGACCGGCTCGGTGGACGTGACCATCGACACCACCTCGGTGAGCACCGGCTCGGCCCTGTTCAACCAGCACATCCAGGGCGAAGACTTCCTCGCCACCGAGAAGTACCCGACCGCCACCTACAAGTCCACCAAGGTCGTCTTCGACGGCGACAAGGTGGTGTCGGTCGAAGGCAACCTGACCCTCAAGGGCGTCACCAAGCCGGTGACCCTGAGCGTGGTGTCCTTCCAGTGCATGCCGCACCCGATGGTGAAGAAGGACGCCTGTGGCGCCACCGCCACCGCCAAGGTCAAGCGCACCGACTTCAACATGGGCAAGTACGCCCCTTACGTGGGTGACGAAGTGACCATCACCCTGCCGATCGAGGCGATCAAACAGTAAGCCAGATCACGCCGCGGGCCGACGCTGGCCTGCGGCGCCTTCTGTCGGCCGGCGCACCGGCCGCAGCGGGCCCGCCACCTTGCGCAGTGCTTCGTCCAGCTGGGCGTCGCGCCCGTAGATGTCCGGGAAGAAATACACCTTGCCCCCCTTCGCCACCGCCGTGCGGTAGGTGATCACCACCGGCAGCGGCTCCTTCAGCCGCAGCGTCGCCGACTTGCCCCGCTCCATCGCCTCGCGGATGCGCGTCTCGCTCCAATCAGGCTGATCCTGCAGCACGAACTTCGCCAGCTCCACCGGCGCCTCCACGCGGATGCAGCCGTGGCTCAGATCCCGCCGCGCCCGCGCAAACAGCTGGGTGGACGGCGTGTGGTGCAGGTAGATGTTGTCGTTGTTGGGAAACACGAACTTGATGTCGCCCAGCGCGTTCTTCGGCCCCGGGCGCTGGCGGATGCGCATCTGGCCGCGCATCACCGCCTCGAGGTTCTCGTCCGACAGCGTGGTGAGCACCCGCCCGTCCCCCGCCACGAACTCGAAGCCCTGATCGGTGAAATGCGCCGGGTCACGCCGCAGCCTGGGCACCAGCTCGGCCTGAGCGATGGACGGCGGCACGTTCCAGTAAGGGCTGAACTCGATGAAGCGCATGTCCTCGGCGAACAGCGGCGTGCGCGTGTCGAGGGATTTGCCGACGATCACCTTCATCTGCACCTTGGCCTTGGGCTGGCCGTCCTCCTGGGCGTAGGCCCGCAGGGCAAACTCCGGCACATTCACGACGATCATCCGCGCGGCCCGCTGCTGGGGCGTCCAGCGCAGGCGCTCGAGGTTCACGCCGATCTGGCGCACCCGCTCGGCCGGACTCACCGCCAGCTGGGCCAGGGTGTCGCGGCCGATCACGCCATCTGCCAGCAGGCCGTGGCGGGCCTGGAAAGCCTTCACGCCCTCCACCACCGCGCCGTCGTAGCGGGCGCCGGCCGTCGTGGCCGGCATGTCCCCCAGGGCCGCCAGCCGCGCGGCCAGCAGGGGCACGCCCGC
>NZ_BSPX01000111.1:0-9331 GCF_030161255.1 Zoogloea oryzae | reverse complement strand
AGGCCCAGCAGCACCCGGCCGGCGCCCAGATGGATGGCGGCACGCCCGGCCAGCACGGCGGCGCCGACCATGCCCGGGGCGCCGCCCACCAGCGCGGCGTCGCCGTAGCTACCCTTGTGGCTGTTGGCGCGGCGCGGGTTGATCTGTGCGGCGAAGAGGGCCGGGGTAATCTCGTGCCCGGGCGCGGGGGCGAGGGTTTCGGCGTCCACGTCGATGGTGTCGAGGTGCACTTCGCCGCAGTGGTCGGGGCCGTCGAGGGTCAGCAGGCCGGGCTTGAGGGCGATGAAGGTGATCGTGTGGCTGGCCTCGAAGCACGGGCCCAGGCGGCGGCCGGTGTCGGCGTCGAGGCCGCTGGGGATGTCGATGGCGAGGCGCCGGCAGGGCTGGCCGTTGAGGGTGTCGATCCAGGCGGCGTAGCGGCCTTCCAGCGGGCGTTGCAGGCCGATGCCGAAGAGGGCGTCCACCACCAGCGCCCAGCCTTCGTCCGGCGGGGTGGGCAGATCGGGCACGGTGAAGCCGCCGGCGGCGATCCACGCGGCGTGGGCGGCGCGGGCGTCGTCGGGCAGACGACAGGGATCGCCGGCAAAGGCCACGCTCACCGCCAGACCGGCGCAGTGCAGGTGCCGCGCGACCACGAAGCCGTCGCCGCCGTTGTTGCCGGGCCCGCAGGCGACCAGCACCCGGGCAGGGCCCTGGACGAGGCGCAGGGCAAGCTGGGCGGCGGCCGCGCCGGCACGTTCCATCAAAGGCGGGGTTGCGCCGGGGATGGCCAGCGCTTCGACGGCGCGGATGCCGGCGACGGGGTAGATCGGGCGGGAGGCGGCAAACATGGCGGGGGGCTCAGGCTGGCGTGGGGCGGCGGATCACACGGGGCTGTCCATGTGCTCGAGGGTTTCGAAGGCCATCTCGCGCAGGTCGAAGAAGTCGCTGTCGCCGATGCCCAGGTGAGCCATCACCGGGGTGCGGCCACGCTGCCAGATGGAATCCTCGTTCATGCGCAGGAAGCTGCCGACGAAGCAGGCCGACAGGGTGGCCAGGGCGATCAGGGTGCGGGTCTTGGCGGCGGTGGCGTCGGCGCCGGGCTCGAAGACGCTCATGTCGTGGTGGAGCAGGGTGGCGGTGCTGATCTCGTCGGGCAGGCCCCAGCTGCGGCACAGCAGGTAGCCGATGGCCGCGTGGTGGGTGGCGTGGCGTTCTTCTTCGACGGCGGTGAAAGGGCGGTCGTAGGTGATGTTGGCGAGCTGGAGGGTGTCCCGGTAATCGGGGATGCGGCCCATCAGCACGCCGATCCCGCAATCGTGGAACAGCCCGAAGTTGTAGGCGGTGTCGGCCGGCACGCCGCGGAATTCCTTGGTGAGGCGGCTGCACAGGTGGGCGATGCGCAGGGTTGAGTCCCAGAAGCGGTCGAGGCGCTGGTGGCTGCCGAGGGCGTTGCGCAGGGCGACACCGGCCACCAGGTTGCCGAGGGTGCGCATGCCGAGCACGGGAAGCGCCTGCTGGATGGTGGTGACCTTGCGGCTGAGGCCGAAGGCGGCAGAGTTGGCGACCTTCAGCACGGATCCGGCGAGGGCCACATCGCTGCTGATGAGGGTGCCGACGGCGGACAGGGAGGCGTTGGGAGACGCGATCTCCTTTTGCAGCCGGGTCAGGATGGCCGGGCAGGGGGGGATTTCGACACCCCGGAGCAGGCGTTCAAGTTCGGAAGGGGCGGGGCTGGACATGGCTTTCGGGGGAGGGGCCGCGGGTTTGCGACCGTGCCGAATTCTAGCCCACCTGCCCACCTACGCAATCCTGCGTATTTCGGCAAAAGGGCGGGCTCCGTAACCTGCACTCCATTGCTGCACCGCATGAAATCTCGCCAACCACGCAAGGAGCCCAAGATGCAAAACCGCCGCACCTTCCTCAAGGCCGCTGTTCTCTCCGCCTCCATCGCCGCCATCGGCGCCATGTCTTCCACGGCCTACGCCGCCGACACCATCAAGGTGGGGATTCTCCACTCCCTGTCGGGCACGATGGCCATCTCCGAGACCGCGCTGAAGGAAACCGCGCTGATGACCATCGACGAGATCAACGCCAAGGGCGGCGTGCTCGGCAAGAAGCTCGAGCCGGTGGTGGTGGACCCGGCCTCCGACTGGCCGAAGTTTGCCGAGAAGGCCCGCCAGCTGCTGTCGCAGGACAAGGTGGCGGTGACCTTCGGCTGCTGGACCTCGGTGTCCCGCAAGTCGGTGCTGCCGGTGTACAAGGAGCTCAACGGCCTGCTGTTCTACCCGGTGCAGTACGAGGGTGAAGAGCTGGAGAAGAACGTCTTCTACACCGGTGCCGCGCCCAACCAGCAGGCGATCCCGGCGGTGGAATACCTGATGAGTAAGGAAGGCGGTTCGGCCAAGCGCTTCGTGCTGCTGGGCACCGACTATGTGTACCCGCGCACCACCAACAAGATCCTGCGCGCCTTCCTGAAGAGCAAGGGCGTGGCCGAGTCGGACATCATGGAGGAATACACCCCCTTCGGCCATTCGGATTACCAGACCATCATCGCCAAGATCAAGAAGTTCGCGGCCGAGGGCAAGAAGACGGCGGTGATTTCGACCATCAACGGCGACTCCAACGTGCCTTTCTACAAGGAACTGGGCAACGCCGGCCTGAAGGCCAAGGACGTGCCGGTGGTGGCCTTCTCGGTGGGCGAAGAGGAGCTGCGCGGCGTCGATGCCAAGCCGCTGGTGGGCCACCTGGCCGCGTGGAACTACTTCATGTCGGTGAAGAACCCCGAGAACGACAAGTTCATCAAGATGTACCGCGACTGGGCCAAGAAGGCCAAGCTGCCCAAGGCCGACACCGTGGTCACCAACGACCCGATGGAAGCCACCTACGTGGGCATCCACATGTGGGCGCAGGCGGTCGAGAAGGCCAAGAGCACCGACACCGACAAGGTGATCGCCGCGATGGCCGGCCAGACCTTCAACGCGCCGTCGGGCTTCACCCTCAAGATGGACGAGACCAACCACCACCTGCACAAGCCGGTCTTCATCGGCGAGATCAAGGCGGATGGCCAGTTCAACACCGTCTGGAAGACCAAGGGCCCGATCCGCGCCCAGCCGTGGAGCCCGTTCATCCCGGGTAACGAAAGCAAGCAAAAGCTCTAAGCACGCGGAGCGCGCGGGCCGGTGATGGGCTCCGAGCCCGGAGCCGGCCCTTTTTCAGTTTCACCCCTGGTCGGACCCTGTAGGTCGGGCAGCGCCCGACGCCCTTGCGCAGATCCATGTCCATCGTTGTCGGGCCGCGGCCCGACCTACAAGGAAGCTTCCCATGAGACGTTTTCTCCTTTCCCTCGGGCTGGTGCTCGGCCTGTGCGCCACCGGCGCCCGCGCCGATCTCGACCCCGCGGCGCTGAAGGGCCTCGCGTCGGATGACTTCGACGCCAAGCAGGCCGCCATCACCCAGCTTGCCGCCACCGGCGATGCCGACGCCGAGCGGGTGCTCAAGGCGCTCTCCGACGACGCGCTGGCCGTTGCCGGCGGCCGCGTGGTGATCACCGCCGGCGGGCAGGTGCTGGATGCCGCCAGCGGCGCGGCGATCAAGCCGGCCCCGGCCAACCTCGAATCCATCGGCCTCAACAACGCCCTGCGCCAGCAGGTGGATGGCGCCCTCGCGGCGCTGCGGCTGTTCTCGGCCGACCGCGCCGAACGCCTCGCCGCGGCGAAGCTGCTGCTCGCCGACATGGGCGATGGCGCGACGCTGCTGCCCATCCTCGACAAGGCCGTGCAGGCCGAAACCGACGGCGAGATCAAGACTATCCTCGCCCAGCTCCACGCCCAGGCCCGCCTCACCAGCCCCGACGCCGCGGTGCGTCTGGCCGCGGTGCAGGCCCTGGGCGAATCCGCCAGCCCGGCGGTGAAGGCGCTGCTCCTGCCGCTCATCGAGAAGCAGGGCGACGCCTACCTCGAAACCGACGACAAGGTGCGCTACGCCGCCCAGACGGCGATCAAGTCCATCGAAGGCCGCCTCGCCTGGAGCGAGACCGCCGGCCAGATCTTCACCGGCGTGTCGCTGGGCTCGATCCTGCTGCTGGCGGCGCTGGGCCTGGCGATCACCTACGGCGTGATGGGCGTCATCAACATGGCCCACGGCGAGCTGCTGATGATCGGCGCCTACTCGGCCTACGCCATGCAGACCCTGTTCCGCGCCCAGTTTCCGGATTTCGTCGATTACTACCTGGTGGCCGCGGTGCCGGTGGCCTTCTTCGTGGCGGCGCTGGTGGGCATGGCCATGGAGCGCACGGTGATCCGTCACCTCTACGGCCGCCCGCTGGAAACCCTGCTCGCCACCTGGGGCCTGTCGCTGGTGCTGATCCAGGCCGCGCGGCTGCTGTTTGGCGCCCAGAACGTGGAAGTCGCCAACCCGGTGTGGATGTCCGGCGGCGTGCAGATCGCCGAGAACCTGGCGCTGCCCTGGAACCGGCTGGTGATCGTGGCGTTCTCGGGCTTCGTGCTGCTGCTGGTGTGGCTGATGATGAACAAGACCCGCCTGGGGATGTTCGTCCGCGCCGTGACCCAGAACCGCCCGATGGCCGGCTGCGTGGGCGTGCCCACCGCACGCATCGACACCCTGGCCTTCGGCATCGGCTCCGGCATCGCCGGGCTGGGCGGCGTGGCCCTGTCGCAGATCGCCAACGTGGGCCCGGACATGGGCACCGGCTACATCGTCGATTCGTTCATGGTCGTCGTGCTCGGCGGCGTGGGCCAGCTGGCCGGTGCGGTGTGGGCGGCGCTGGGGCTCGGCGTGGTGAGCAAGTTCCTCGAAGGCTGGGCCGGCGCGGTGATCGCCAAGATCCTGGTGCTGGTCTTCATCATCATCTTCATCCAGAAGCGTCCGCAGGGCTTGTTTGCCCTCAAGGGCCGCTTCGTTGAAAACTGAGGAGGGCGCAATGCGTACGCCTGCAACCGTCAAACTCGTCGCCGGACTCGGCCCCAAGGGCTGGCTGGCGGTGGCGATCACCGCGCTGGTGGCCTGGGTGCTGGTGCCCCTGGCCCACCTGATGCTGCCCGAGAGCCATCCGCTGCATGTCTCCACCTTCGCCATCACCTTGATCGGCAAGATCCTGTGCTACGCCGTGGTGGCGGTGGCGATGGACCTGATCTGGGGCTACGGCGGCATCCTCAGCCTTGGCCACGGGCTGTTCTTCGCGCTCGGCGGCTACAGCTTCGGGATGTACCTGATGCGCCAGATCGGCCGCGAGGGCAGCTACCAGAGCGACCTGCCGGACTTCATGGTGTTCCTCGACTGGAAGGAGCTGCCCTGGTACTGGACGGGCTCGGACCACTTCCTGTGGGCGCTCTTCCTGGCAGTGGCGGTGCCCGGCGTGATTGCCTGGATCTTCGGCTACTTCGCCTTCCGCTCGCGGATCAAGGGCGTGTATTTCTCGATCATCACCCAGGCCCTCACCTACGCCGCGATGCTGTTCTTCTTCCGCAACGAGACCGGCTTTGGCGGCAACAACGGCTTCACCGACTTCAAGCGCATCCTGGGCTATTCGATCACCGCTCCCGAGACGCGGCTGGTGCTGTTCGGGCTGTCCGTGGCGCTGCTGCTGGGCACGCTGATCCTCGGCCGGGTGCTGATCGCGTCCAAGTTCGGCAAGGTGCTCACGGCGATCCGCGACGCCGAGAGCCGGGTGATGTTCATCGGTTACAACCCGCTCCACTACAAGCTGTTCATCTGGACGCTGTCGGCCATGCTGTGCGGCCTGGCGGGGGCGCTCTACGTGCCGCAGGTGGGCATCATCAACCCGTCGGAGATGTCGGTCGCCAACTCCATCGAGATCGCCATCTGGGCGGCGGTGGGTGGGCGCGGCACGCTGATCGGACCGGTGTTCGGCGCGGCCATCGTCAATCTGTCGAAGAGCTGGTTCACCACCAGCTTCCCGGAATACTGGCTGTTCTTCCTGGGCCTGCTGTTCATCCTCGTCACCCTCTATCTGCCGCAAGGCGTGGTGGGTCTGTGGGCCAAGCTGACCCGCCGCGAGGCCAAGGCCGCCGCTGCAGCCGCCAAGGCTGAAACCCCCGCCGCGCCAGCCCCCCGCAGCACCCCGACCCCCGCCGCCGAACTGCCCGCCGGTGCCGCCAAAGGAGCTTCCGCATGAGAGTCGAATCCTCCATCTCCCGCAACGCCCCGGCCGACGGCCAGACCGAGCACTGGGACGGCGAGGCCAGCACCGGCCACGTCCTCAAGCCGGGCGAGCTGGATCTGTCGCACAACGTCATCCTGTATCTGGACGACATCACCGTGAGCTTCGACGGCTTCCGCGCCCTCAATGCGCTGTCGCTGCAGATCGACGCCGGCGAGCTGCGCTGCATCATCGGCCCCAACGGCGCCGGCAAGACCACGATGATGGACGTCATCACCGGCAAGACCCGGCCCGACAGCGGCAAGGCCTTCTTCGGCCAGACCATCGACCTGACCCGGATGACCGAGCCGCAGATCGCCCACGCCGGCATCGGCCGCAAGTTCCAGAAGCCGACGATCTTCGAGCATCACACGGTGTTCGAGAACCTCGAGCTGGCCCTGAAAACCGATAAAAGCGTGAAGAAGAGCCTGTTCGCGCGGCTGTTTGGCGACGACCTGGACAAGATCGCCGACACCCTCAAACAGATCCGCCTTGCCGACCAGGCCGACCGGCCCGCCGGGCTGCTCTCCCACGGCCAGAAGCAGTGGCTGGAGATCGGCATGCTGCTGGTGCAGGACCCGAAGCTGCTGCTCCTCGACGAACCCGTGGCCGGCATGACCGACGACGAGACCGAGCGCACCGCCGAGCTCTTCGTGAGCCTCAAGGGCAAGCACTCGCTGATGGTCGTCGAGCACGACATGGCCTTCGTCGAGGCCCTGGGCGGCAAGGTCACGGTGCTGTGCGAAGGCTCGGTGCTCGCCGAAGGCGACCTCGCCACCGTCCAGGCCGACCCGCGGGTGATCGACGTGTATCTGGGGCGGTAGTGGGGAATAGGTAATGGGGAACGGGGTGTGCAGTGCTCGCCCCAGCCTGATTGCCTCGCCAGGCGTCCAGCAAGTACCACCCACTTCCCAATACCTACTTCCCATTACCCACTTCCTGCTTCCCACTCCCGGCCCCATTCCCAATTTTCCCGGAGACTCCCATGCTCACCGTCACCAACCTCAACCAGTACTACGGCGGCTCCCATATCCTGCGCGACCTCAGCTTCGAGGTGCCGATGGGCAAGGTGACCACGCTGCTCGGCCGCAACGGCGTCGGCAAGACGACCCTGCTCAAGACGCTGATGGGCCTGGTGCCCGCTGCCACCGGCAGCATCGCGCTTGCCGGCCAGGACATCACCAAGGCCGCCAGCTACAACCGCGTGCGCGCCGGCATCGGCTACGTGCCCCAGGGCCGCGAGATCTTCCCGCGCCTCACGGTGGAGGAGAACCTCCAGATGGGCCTCGCCACCCGGCCGGCCAGCAGCCAGGTGCCCGCGCGCATCTTCGAGATGTTCCCGGTGCTCAAACAGATGATGAAGCGCCGCGGCGGCGATCTTTCCGGCGGCCAGCAGCAACAGCTCGCCATCGGCCGCGCGCTCGCCCCGGGGCCCACGCTGCTGATCCTCGACGAGCCCACCGAAGGCATCCAGCCCTCGATCATCAAGGACATCGAACGCGCCATCCGCGCCCTGGCCGAAACCGGCGAGATGGCGATCCTGCTGGTGGAGCAGTACTACGACTTCGCGCGCTCGCTGGCGGACCACTACCTGCTGATGGAACGCGGCGAGATCATCAGCCGCGGCACCGGTGCCGACATGGACACCAACAACGTGCGCGAGATGCTGTCGGTGTGATGGGGCCGCGCGGGCTTACTTGCCGCCTTTGATGATGTAGCGTTCGCTTGCCTGCCTTGCGGCGTTCAGGAAGAAGCGTTTGTCGTTATCCCCAAAGGTGGCGAGCTGGTGGAGTACGGACTGGGTGCCGTCCTTGAAGTGGATGGTGAATCGGAACACGAAGGGTGCGAGCCCCTTTTGCTGGAGCCAGCCATTCTGCATGCCCATCGGATCGCCATTGTTCCATTGATTGATCCACATGCCGTCACGTAGACGGGGAGTACTGTCGTCCACGAGGATTGCGGCAGGATCGGTCGGAAAGACGTTCTCGACAGTGATGCGGGTAATCTCATCCCTGGTCTTGGCCTGCAGGCTGAATGACCACAGCAGGGACGGGGTGTCACCGATTTCATCGGGAGGTGCGATGAGGATGGCGGCTCCGGTAATCTTGATGCGGGCGTCTTCGGCGGGCTTTGGGCCGCGCGGGCCGGCCTTGACCTTGACCGTCTCGCCGCCCGCGATCTTCATGGGGATTTCGCGAATGTCGGTTGTCTGGCAAGCGGTTAGCATGGATGCTGCAAGGAGTGCGGTCACAAGACGGGTGTGGGTATTGTTCATGGCATGTAAGAATATACACTTCAAAGTTTTCGTCATTATATCCAAATGGGTTTGATTGAAAAGTGTCTTGGCATGTTCGGGCGGCATCGCGTCTCCCGCCGTTTGCCGGCATGGGTCTTGCTGGCTGATGCCCCATGCTGGAAATGATTTCTTCCCCTGTTGGGGTGCGGTCCGGAGAGACCGCTGATTTGCCAGATACTTACGCCCGAACTTGGTGCGCGCGCCTGGAGCTCGGCTTTCAGGCTCGGGGTGCTTTTGGCACCGTATTGGTGCATCGCCGTCACGAAGGCCCTCTTCGGGTGCAAAAGGCCCTCTATCCCGAGGGGCCGGAGGTGTGCCACGCCCTGGTGCTGCACCCGCCCGCCGGCATTGCCGGGGGCGACGAGCTCACCCTGCAGATCGACGTGGGCGAAGGCGCCCGGGCGCTGGTCACCACCCCCGGCGCCGGCAAGTGGTATCGCAGCCGCCAGCCCGATGGCATCCAGCTTGCCCGCCAGACGCTGGATTTCAGCGTCGGCGCGGGCGGGATGCTCGAATGGCTGCCCCAGGAGGCCATCGTCTTCGACCGGGTGCGCGGCCGGGCCGACACTACCGTGCGCCTTGCCGGCGACGGGGTTTTCGTGGGCCTCGACCTGCTGTGCCTGGGGCGCACCGCCTCGGGCGAACGCTTTACCGCCGGCAGCCTCGCCATCGCCTCGCGCATCGAGCGCGACGGCCGGCTGCTGTGGCATGAACAAGGCCGCATCGAAGGCGGCTCGCGCCTGCTGGATTCGCCGGTGGGCCTGCGCGGCCAGCCGGTCACCGGCACGCTGCTGGTGGCGGCCGAAGGCATCGACACCGCGCTCCTCGAAGCCTGCCGCGCCGTGCAGCCGGCGGTGGGCGAGGGCGGCGTGACG
>NZ_BSPX01000110.1:0-9389 GCF_030161255.1 Zoogloea oryzae | reverse complement strand
AAGCCTTCGGCGCGGGCGACGGCGAGCGCCCGGCCCAGGCCGTCGGCGTGGCCCTGCCAGCGCCCGGCGTAGTCCTCGAACAGCCAGCCGGCCGACTCGCCGGGGCGGGCGAGGCGGTTCTCGAAGAGGGCGAAGGGCGTGGCGGCGGACATGGCTGGCTCAGGTGACGACCGGATGGATCACCGGCGCTTCCCAGTCCTGATAATCGTCGGCCTGGCGCATTCGCAGCGCCCGCTCGGCCGAGCGCAGGGTGTTCTCGATGAGCATGGTCACCGTCATCGGGCCGACACCGCCGGGCACCGGGGTGATCCAGCTGGCCTTCTCCTTCACGCCATCGAAATCCACGTCGCCGACAATCTTTCCATCCGGCAGACGGTTGATCCCCACGTCGATCACGATGGCGCCCTGCTTGACCATCTGCGGCACGATCAGCCCCGGCTTGCCGGCGGCGACGATCAGGATGTCGGCGAGGATGGTGTGCTGGGCAAGGTCGCGCGTCTTCGCGTGGCAGATGGTGACGGTCGCTTCCCGCTGCAGCAGCATCAGCGCCATCGGCTTGCCGACGATGTTGCTGGCGCCGACCACCACCACGTTCTTGCCGGTCACGTCGGTTCCCGTCGTGTCGAGGAGCAGTTGAACGCCATACGGCGTGCAGGGCGGGAAGATGGTGTTGCCCACCACCAGCCCACCGACGTTGTAGAGGTGGAAGCCGTCCACATCCTTGTTCACCGAGATCGCCTCCAGCACCCGGCGCGGGTCGATGTGCGCCGGCAGCGGCAGCTGGATGAGGATGCCGTGCACGGCCGGGTCGGCGTTCAGGCGGGCGATGGTGGCGAGCACCTCCGCCTCCGGCGTGTCGGCGGCGAGGCCGACGTGGAAGGAGCGCACGCCCACCTCCTCGCAGGCCTTCACCTTGTTGCCGACGTACACACGGCTCGCCGGGTTGTCGCCGACGAGGATCACCGCCAAACCGGGCTGCACGCCCTGGGTGCCCAGCTGCGCCACGCGGGTCTTGAAGCCTTCACGAAGGGTTTTCGACAGCGCCTTGCCGTCGATGATGCGGGCCGTCATGGCATCCGTCTCCTTGTTACGTGGGTTGCGTAGGTCGGGTCAGCCCGCAGGGCGTAACCCGACGGATGTTGCTCGGGACGTGTCGGGTTACGCTGCGCTAACCCGACCTACCGATCTTTTGTAGGTCGGACTTCAGTCCGACATTCCCTGCCTCCTGTGGCCCGGCGTGTCGGACTAAAGTCCGACCTACACAGTTGCGTAGGTCGGGTCAGCCCGCAGGGCGTGACCCGACGGATGTTGCTCGGGAGGTGTCGGGTTACGCTGCACTAACCCGACCTGCCGATCTTTTGTAGGTCGGACTTCAGTCCGACATTCCCTGCCTCCGGTGGCCCGGCGTGTCGGACTAAAGTCCGACCTACACAGTTGCGTAGGTCGGGTTAGCCCGCAGGGCGTAACCCGACGGATGCGGCTCAGCGGAACACCACCGTCTTGTTGCCATGCACCAGCACGCGGTCTTCCAGGTGGTAGCGCAGGCCGCGGGCCAGCACGGCTTTCTCGATGTCCTTGCCGTAGCGCACGAGGTCGTCCGGGGCGTCGGAGTGATCCACGCGGATCACGTCCTGCTCGATGATCGGGCCCTGGTCGAGCTCGCTGGTCACGTAGTGGCAGGTGGCGCCGATCAGCTTCACGCCGCGGGTGTAGGCCTGGTGGTAAGGCTTGGCGCCGACGAAGCTGGGCAGAAAGCTGTGGTGGATGTTGATGATCCGGCCGGGGTAGTTGGCGCAGAGCTCGGGCGACAGGATCTGCATGTAGCGGGCCAGCACCATCACATCCCCCTCCGCCTCGTTGAAGAGCTGCTCCACCTTGGCGTAGGCGGCGGGCTTGTTGTCCGGGGTTACCGGCACGTGATGGAAGGGAATCCCGTGCCATTCCACAAAGCCCCGGAAGGTCTCGTGGTTGGAGATCACGCAGGGGATGTCGATGTCCAGGTCGCCCGACTGCCAGCGGGCAAACAGGTCGTACAGGCAGTGCTCCTGCTTCGAGACCAGGATCACCACGCGCTTCTTGCGGGCGCTGTCGCTGATCGACCAGTCCATGTCGAACTCGGCGGCGATCTGCGAGAACTTGTCGCGGAAGGTCTCCAGCCCGAAGGGCAGCGAGTCGGCGAGGATCTCCTGGCGCATGAAGAAGCGCATCGCCTCGGGGTCGGCGTGGTGGCTGGCTTCGGTGATCCAGCCCTTGTGCTGGGCGAGGAAGCTGCTCACCGCGGCCACGATGCCCACGCGATCCGGGCACGATAGCGACAGGGTGTAACGTCTGGGGTTGGGGGTGCTCATGGGGCTGTTCCTTTTACTGGGCCTCTGACGGGCCGTTCGGGGTGGCGCAGGTGATGACGCAAAGGGTGGGCACGGGCTCAGCCCTTGGCGGTGCGCTTGGTCTTGTCCGGATCGTCGAAGGGCAGGGTGTGCGTGGTGGCCGCGCAGGTGAGGCTGGCGCCGCGCAGCTCCAGCTTGATGCCGGGCACCGCATAGGCCGGGTCGAGGCGGGCGATCGCCATCGAGCGCTCGGTGAGGCGCGAGTACATCCCGCAGGTCACCAGGCCCACCTGGGTGTCGCCGTCGTAGAGCGCATCGCCGCCCAGCGCCGCATCGCGGCTGGTAAGCTCGACGCCGTAGATCTTGAAGCGCTCCTTGCCCTGCAGCCGGTAGTGCTCGGCGGCGCCGCGGAAGTCCTTCTTGCCCGGCGACACGGTGAAGTCCAGCCCCAGCTCCCACAGGCTGTCGCCGATGGGCTGGCCCTCCATCGGGTACATGTCGGAGTTGTCGTAGGGGTAGAACAGCAGGTAGCTCTCGACGCGCAGCCAGTCCAGCGCGGTGAAGGAGCACGGCATGATGCCCATCTCCTTGCCCTCGGCCACGATGGTGTCCCAGATCAGCGGCGCGTCGGCCGCCTTGCAGAAGATCTCGTAGCCGCGCTCGCCGGTGTAGCCGGTGCGCGACAGCATCACCGGACGCCCGAAGAGGGTGGTCTGCAGGTGGTGGAAGTAAGGCAGATCGCGGATGCCCGGCACGTGCTTCGCCAGAAAATCCACCGCCAGCGGGCCCTGCAGCGACAGATCGTGCAGATCGTCGTCGAACAGCACCGCCACGTTGCGGCCCACCGCGCCGCGGGTCAGGATCTCGTGCCCGGCGCCCGAGCCATGCACCACCATGAAGGCGTTGGGACCGTTGCGGTAGATCACGCAGTCGTCGATGAACTTGCCCGCCTCGTTGAGCATGCAGGCATACACCGACTTGCCCGGGTAGAGCTTGCTCACGTTGCGGGTGGTGGCGAAGTTGATCAGCGCCTCGGCGTGGGGGCCGATGATGTGCATCTTCTTCAGGCCCGACACATCCATCAGCCCGGCCCGGGTGCGGATCGCCGCATGCTCATCGGCCAGCGAAGTGTCGTACGTCCACGCGGTGCCCATGCCGTTCCAGTCTTCCAGCTTGGAACCCAGCGCGCGGTGGCGGTCCGCCAGGACCGACAGTCTCCATGAACTCATCTTTGACTCCTTCTCGAAGGGGTTGGGGATTGAGTCCATTAGGCCAGCCGGGTGGGCGGCGGCAAATACTACTCTGGTACTACTTCAGGGAGAAGAAGGAGCGAATGGCCCTAAAGCGTCGGATGTGGCGGCTGCAGTGCCCTCTCGCGAATCGGCCCATTTCTCCGAAAGGAGCGGCGGAACGATGAAAGTGACGCCATCGGCCGAGGAATTAAATGTGACCGCTGATGAAAGGAATGGGTGCTTGGCCGATGAAGGTACGTGCCTTCTGCAACATTCAGGCTGCTATCCCAAATTGCTTCTGGTCAAGCTCCTAGGAAGCGTGCATCCCTACCTCGGAATATACAAAGGTGTGGTCTCTGCACCTGCTTAATCATGAGGCTCCACATCGAAGCAGTCCAGGCATCTAATGGCCTAGTATCATCGGCCTTAGCGATTTTTTTATTGAAACAAGGATGTTCTCTTTGTTTCGATGATGCATTTGATGAAAAAATGGATTGAAAACGAAGCAAAAGACGAAGATCATTAATCTTGATGCCCTAACAAATACCTCTGTACAAAGTTCTCCTTTTTTTTCTTTGTAGGACGGAAAATCTGCGAGTGAACCCAAAAAGTCCATGTTTTTATCGCTTGCTGTATGAACGTCTTGGCAAAGCAGCTTGTAGTCCGAGTGAAGTTGGTTAAAGGCTTGCTTAATTTCCGCGTTTTCGGAGAAAATTATGAGTTCGGCTGATTTTTCGAAAAGTGAGTAAACATTTTTTTCTGACAGTAGTGCCTTGTCTTCAAGCGCTCCGATGGTTCGAACAAAGTTTTCAATGGCAGTTCTGATCATTATTCTGGACGTCTTGTACGAACCATTGATCCAGTTGAACAGCGAGCAGCCCATGTCGGATGCTGTTTCCAGCAGACGCTCCATCAATTCTTCGTGAGGGTTTGTTGCACTTTTCAGAAAAATATCCTTGTTTTCTTTCATTTCACAACAAAGCGTGATGAGAGAAAAATAAGATTTATGCATTGCTCCAAGAGCGTTTTTGTAGCGCCATCCGTTTTCTTTGACTGGGATCTTGTAGCTGGTTACGTATGCTATTAAAGCCTCGAAGTCAGACTTTCTTTCTCTTGTCATTTTTTAATTTGCGGCTAATTTTCGGATGGTTTCGTTCCAAGAAAAACCCGTCGATTTTTTCTCGCGAACCATTAAGCTCAGTTTTTCGGAGCTGCCGGTTATCTCAGTTAGTGAGCTAACCAGGCTTGCAAGTTTTTCATCATCAAGCGAATTTGCCTCGCAAACAATGAGACCAATTAGTTCGTATTTTGATCTTTTTTCCACGCGACTGATGGCAATGCCTAGTACTTCGTTTGCAAACTCAGCGATCTCCTCATTTCTAGAAAATAGCATTTCGTCTTGAAAAAGACGAGGGAGTACGCCGATTAAGTAGTGGATGTTTGGATTCGGCGATACGTACTTGTCAGCTGCTCCAGTTTCTTCTTTGCCTGAAATTAAGCTGTCTCGCAGTAGTTTTGGAATCTCGCTGAGATTTAACTTTTTCTTTGATTCAAGAAGCCAGGACAGTTCCTCGATAAAATCGATGGCGTACTTTATCTTTGTCTCGTCTAAAACGTCGCGGTTTTTCTTAGGTCTTGTTGTGGCCATTTTAGTCCATCCTATTTAACAATTCGGTGGTAATGCTTGTAATGAAAGCTTTGGATTCGTTGTTTTCGCCATCTAATATCTGAATCTGATCTAACTGTCCCTGTGCAATTCTAGTGCGCTTCGGTAGCGTTGACTTAAATAAGAATTTCTGCCAGTAGTCGTCAGATTGTAAGTTGCGCTTTGCATTTGCGAATACAACCGTATTTTCCTCGGTAACTGTTAGTACTAGCCCTGCACAGGTGATGTTTAAATCAAAGTTCTCTTTCTTTTCTTCAATGATGCTTCTAAGCAAGTCAATCCCTGTTAGGGAAATAGGGTCGGGGCGTACTGGAATTAGATAGTGATCGGATGCAATCAGGGCGCTCGTCATCCAGACAGAAGGGGTTGGCGGAGTGTCAATTACAACAAAATCGTACTGGCCTTCAATTTTCTGAAGATAATTCTTGAGCCGGTTTTCACGGCCGTCTCCAGGTGCCATTTCTAGCCTGTACAGTTCTAAGTTTCCCGGTAGCAGGTGTAAGTTATTTTTTATCTTTACGACAGAAATGTTCTCAAGTTGTTTTGGCTCTAATTTACTTGAGTGTGCAACAGCACTTGCTACTGGCCGTTTTGTGCGGTCAAAAACGGTCAGTATCGTGTCTTTCCCGTCTTTGAGGTGGTTGACATACGATTCGGGGTCCATTAGACATTGGGTCGCATTGAATTGAGGGTCTACATCAATAATCAAGACTCGTGACGCATGACGCCTTGCAAGACAGTCGGCAATATTTATCGCCAGCGTTGTTTTTGCGACCCCACCTTTCATGTTGATTAAGCTTAGTACTTTCATCGAGACCGCCTCGTGGTTAAAGGGTAGTTAATGTGCATCTATTTGAATCGACAATCAGGAATCGTAAAGGATGCTTGTGTTAAATCTGCATCGGTTGTATGGACTCCTTGTCCAAACGTTTCTCTGGTCTTTTTCGTTCTCGGCGTAGTTGTCTGGGAATAGGTTTCATAGCGCTTCGCATTTACAAGGCAGGATGGCCGCGGCGATGCGGCCGACAATCCGTCCGTCTTGGAATGTTAATCATCGCGTAGTTGGAGAATTTTCTGTGCGCTTTGGATAATCGGACACGACTGCTAGGACGTCAATGAGTGCTCGGCGAATTACCGCTATTGGCTCGTGCATGATCGTCCGATCGTGGTCGAGCGACCTATCTCGCACTGTGCCACACGACGACTCCGCTGCTTCCACTACTCCCCTCAATCATCCTCCAACGCCAGCATCCCCTGCGGTGGCGTTGGAGGCCATTGCCCCGCCTCGCTGCGCTTTTCAAACCACCGATGCATCGCCGCGTCTTCCAGCGCGTATTCGCCCCGCGCGGATTTCCACACCAGCGCGGGCATGCGTTGGCGGAGGGCTTCGAGTGCTCGCTGGGCCTGGGCGGTGTTGACCGGGTGGGCGGTTTTTTCGCGGTAGAAGCGTAGCGCTTCGGCGTCGTAGGGGCGGAAGCGCGGGCCTTGCTCCAGCATGCGCCACAGCACGGCCTGTTCGGTGGGCTTGAGACCGAGGTAGTCCGATTCCATCTGGGCTTCGTCTTCGGCTTGCTGATGCTGCGCGGCTTCCAGCAGGGCGGGTTCGAAGCGTCCGCTCAGGGCTGCCAGCGGGCTGAGCACCTGACCCAGCGCGGCCATGAAGAACTGGGGGCGATGGCCGAACACTTCAAAGGCTTGCTGCAGCAGGGCTTGGTCGACCGGCCTGAGTTCAGGCCGTTGGGCTTCGATGAGGCCGGCGACGTGGGCAATGAAGTCCGGCCCCAGAGGCGGCATGCGCTGGATCTGCGAGCCGTAGAAGGGCGCGCCGGCGGTGTTGACAAGGCGCAGCAGCTTGTCCCGATCCGAGCCGGACATCACCAGCATCAGGTTGACCACGCCGGGCTGGTTGAGCTGGTCGCGGGCGGATTTGAGGGCCGTCATGGCCGCTTCGCCGGCCTCGCTGGTGAGGGCGTGCTGGGCTTCGTCGATGATCAGCGCAACGGGTTTGCCGGCGTTTTCGTGGAGCAGCCTCAGGGCGTCGACGAGGGTCAGGCCGTCGATCTTGCCGATCTTGCTGGTGTCCACTTCCAACCCGCCCAGCTTGACCTTGTCCAGGCCGGCCTTGCGGGCGGTGCGCGCCACCACGCCCAGCTGCGGCTCCAGGGCGCGGGCGATGGCTTCGGCGATCAGTCCGCCCGGGTCGCGCCGGGTATCGGCCCACAGATCCACATACACCACGATCACGCCCTCGGCCTGCAAGGCCGGCCGCAGATCGCCCAGCAGGAAGGTGGATTTGCCGGTGCGGCGGGGCGCGGTCAGGAACAGGCCGTTGTGGGCGTCCCCGAGCAGGGCCTTGCCTTGCAGGGCGGCGACCAGCTCGGTGGCCAGGGCGGTGCGTGGGAAGGCGATCATGGCTTTTATCGTAAATTATCGCAATGGCGATAATTTATTGGAAAGCCGATAAAAGTCAATAAAGCGTGGGGGTCTTGCCAAGCGGGAGGGTTGCCGGAAGTCCCGCCGAGGCCTCAGCTGCTCCGCTCCTCCTCCCTCAACTCCCTCAACCACACCGCCGCCTCGAACCGGTTCCTCAGGTTCAACTTCTGCAGCACGTGTTTCACATGCACTTTCACCGTGCTTTCGGCGATGCCCAGCGAGCGGGCGATGATCTTGTTCGAGGCGCCTTTGGAGACGAGCTCCAGCGTCTCCTGTTCGCGCACGGTGAGGGAGGCCCAGCCGGCGTCGATGCTTTCGCGGTTGGCGGCCTGGGGTTTGGCGAGGACGCCGCCGACTTCGGGTGACAGCACGGTGCCGCCGGCGGCCACCTGGCGGAGCTTGCGGCAGAACTCGTCGGGCTCCATGTCCTTCAGCAGGTAGCCGGCGGCGCCGGCCTTGAGGGCTTCCATCACGTCGAAGCTGGAATCCGACACGGTCAGCATCACCAGCCGCGCGGGGCTGCCGGCGCTTTGCAGGGCGCGGATCACCGAGATGCCGTCGAGGCCTTTCATGTGCAGGTCGATGAGCGCCACGTCGGGGCGGTGGGTGAGGACGGCCTCGATGCCCTCGGCGCCGCTGGGGGCGTCGGCCACCACGTGGATGTCGGGGTACATGGAGAGCAGCTGGCCCACGCCGCGGCGGAACAGGGCGTGGTCGTCCACCACCACGATGCGGATCGGCGGGCTGCCGCCGGGGGTGTCGGGCAGGTTCATGGGAGCGTTCCTCGGAGGTTGGATTCGGTGGGCGCGGCGCGGGGGCGGAAGCGCATCTCGACGCAGGTGCCGCCGCTTGCGCCGGGCTGGATGGCGAGGCTGCCGTCGAGCTGGCGGGCGCGCTCGCGCATGATCGACAGGCCGTGGTGGCCTTCGCCGCCGCTATCGGGGGCGATGCCGCGGCCGTCGTCCTCGATGCGCACGGCCACTTCGCCGCTGGCGAGCGGGGCCAGCTGCACCACCGCGTGGGCGGCGCGGGCGTGGCGGATGACGTTGGTGAGCGCCTCGCGGACGATCTGCAGCAGGTGGAATTCTTCGTTGGCGGTGAGGGGCTGGCTGCCGAGCCGGAAATCCAGGCTCACGCCGGTGCCGGCGCGGGCTTCGAGCTCGTCCACCACCTCGCGCAGGGCCTGGTGCAGGCCGCCGGGGGGCATGGAGGTGCGGAAGGCCGACAGCAGCTCGCGCAGGTGGCGGTAGGCGCTGTCGAGGCCGGTCTTGATCTCGCCGGAGATGTCGAGCATGGCGCTGCCCGGCGTGCAGGCGGTGCAGCTGCGGCCGATCTCCAGCTGCAGGCGGGCGATCTGCAGCTTCATGTACGAGAGCGCCTGGGCGAGGGAGTCGTGCAGCTCGCCGGCGATGGCGCTGCGCTCGTCCATCAGCGCCAGCCGGCGGCGCCGCTGGTTGCGCTGCAGGTTGCCCAGCGACAGGGCCAGCAGCCCGGCCACCGCATCCACCAGCCGGCGGTGGCGGCTCTCGAAGAAGAAGTTGCCGCGGGCCTCGACCACCAGCACGCCGTAGATCTCGTCGGCGTCGCCCACCGGCACGGCCAGCTCCACCACCTCGCCGTCGGGGCCGCTGGCCGAGCGGCGCAGGCCGCCGCCGCGGGCCAGCATCTCGGGGTCGAACTCGTCGAGCAGCGCGGGGATGCGCGGCGCGCCGATCTGCTCGGGCACGCCCA
>NZ_BSPX01000109.1:0-9596 GCF_030161255.1 Zoogloea oryzae | reverse complement strand
CGGATGGCCTCGGCGGCGGCGCAGGCGGCGGCGGGGCGCTCGGCATCGGGTAGCGGGGCGAGGGCGTCCTGCATCCGGTCGAGGGCCCAATGCAGGTTGACCGCGGTGGGGCGGGTGGCGCGCAGCACGGCGTCGGCGTGGGCGAGGGCGTCGTCGGAGGCGTCGGCCTTTAGGGCCAGGGCCATGCCGAAGGCTGCGGTGGCGCCGATCAGCGGGGCGCCGCGCACCTGCATATCGCGGATGGCGATGGCGGCGTCGGCGAGGGAGTCGAGGCGGACGAAGCGTTCGGTCCAGGGCAGGCAGGTCTGGTCGAGGATGACGACCTGCTGGCCGTCCCGGGCGATGGTGGGGCAGTGATCAGGCACGGTGGGGCGGTTCGGTGAGGTGGGCGGAACCGGGATTGTATCGGGGCCGGCGCGCCGGGTGGCTGGCCGTCGGGGGCGTCATCTGCCAGAATCGGCCCGCCTTTTTGCGTTGATCCAGCCCGGAGTGATCGTCATGCCCCGTTTTCCCGCCCCTGTGGTTTCCCGTCTGCCTGCGGTGGGCACCACGATCTTCACCGTGATGTCGCGCCTGGCCCAGGAGTGCGGGGCGATCAACCTCTCCCAGGGGTTTCCGGATTTCAGCGCGGAAGACCTGCTCTTCGAGCGCGTTTCCCACTGGATGCGCGCCGGCCACAACCAGTACGCGCCGATGGCCGGGGTGCCGGCGCTGCGCGAGGCCATCGCCGCCAAGGTCGCCGCGCTCTATGGTGCGAGCTACGACCCGGAAACCGAGATAACCGTGACCGCCGGGGCGACCCAGGCGCTGTTCACCGCGGTGGCGGCGCTGGTGCATCCGGGCGACGAGGTGATCGTCTTCGAGCCGGTGTACGACTCCTACGTGCCGTCCATCGAGCTGGCGGGCGGCGTGGTGAAGCGCGCCCGGCTGTCGGCGCCGGACTACCGGCCCGACTGGGCCGCGGTGCGGGCGCTGGTGTCGCCGAAGACCCGCATGATCATGATCAACACGCCCCACAACCCCAGCGGCACCGTGTGGTCGCCGGACGACATGCGGGCCCTGTGCGATCTGGTGCGCGGCTCCGGCATCATCGTGGTGGCCGACGAGGTGTACGAGCACATCGTCTTCGACGGCCGGCGCCACGAGAGCGCGGCCCTGTATCCCGATCTGGCCGAGCGCAGCGTGATCGTGTCGAGCTTCGGCAAGACCTACCACGTGACCGGCTGGAAGGTGGGCTACGTGCTGGCCCCGCAGGCGCTGATGGCCGAGTTCCGCAAGGTGCATCAGTTCAACGTGTTCACGGTGAACACCCCGGTGCAGCTGGCACTGGCCGACTATATGATGGATGCGTCGCGCCACCTGGGGCTGGCGGCCTTCTATCAGGCCAAGCGGGATGTCTTCCGGGCCGGGCTGGCCGGCACGGGCTTCGAACTCTTGCCGTGCACCGGCACCTACTTCCAGACCGTCCGCTACGGGGCGATCTCGGATGCGCCCGACACCGACTTCGTCCAGTGGCTGACCCGCGAGGTGGGCGTGGCGGCGATCCCCCTGTCAGCCTTCTTCGGCGACGGGCGCGACGAGCGGGTGATCCGCTTCTGCTTTGCCAAGCGCGACGAGACGCTGGAGGCGGCTTTCGAGCGGCTCCGGCGCTTCTGCTAAACTCGGCAGCTTACCGCTGGAGCCCTCGACGTGCGCAATATCCTCCTGTTCATCCTGTTCCTGATCGGCCTTTACTACGTGCGGCGCGCCCTGCGCCGGCCCGGCGCGCCCGGCCCCCAGGCCCCGCGGCAGGATGACGAGCCGGCGCCCCAGCGCGGCGCCCCGGTGGCCGAGATCGAACAGATGGTGGCTTGCGCCCACTGCGGCCTGCACGTGCCCGAGAGCGAGAGCGTGCGGGGCGGTGGCAGCTTCTACTGCTCCGAGGAGCATCGCCGTCTCGGCCCGCGCAGCTAAGCCGCACCCGTGAAGCTCGAGCTGCCCCAGCGGGATGTCGGCCTGGCCGACGACTTCAGCCGCTCCGAGCCGCTGCGCTATCTCAACCTGTTTCGCCTGACCCTCGCCGGGCTGTTTCTGGTGGCGGGGCCGTCCCTGCATCTGGGCAGCGATTCGCCCACCATCTTTTTCGGTGTCTCGTTTGCCTACGTGGCGGCGGTGCTCAGCTTCGGCTTTCCCGATGCGGCCCGGCTGCTCGGGCACAACCGCCTGGTCACCGTCCAGGTGCTGGTGGATGTCACCTCGCTCACCCTCATCATGTGGGCCAGCGGCGGCTACCGCAGCGGCATCCCGATCCTGATCCTCATCGCGCTCGCCGGCGCCGGGCTGGTGGGGCAGGGGCGGATGGTGCTGTTCTACGCGGCCTACGCCACCGTGGCGGTGCTGCTGGAGAACATGTTCCGGCTGCTGTCGGGGCGCGAGACGGTGGATTTCTTCACTGTCGGCATCACCTGCATCGGCTTCTTCGCCATCGCCCAGGTGGCGCGCCTGCTGGCGCTGCGGGCCATCGCCAACGAGAATCTGGCCCGCCAGCGGGGCGTCGATCTGGCCAGCCAGCTGCGCCTGAACCGCCAGATCATCCAGGACATGCAGGACGGCGTGCTGGTGGTGGGCGAGGGCGGCGTGGTGCGCCAGTTCAACCCCCAGGCGGTGGCGCTGCTGGGGGCCGAGCTGCGCGAGGGCGCAACCCTCGGCGAACACGCCCCGGCCCTGGAGCGCGAACTCCGGCGCCGGGCCGAGCACGGCGATTCGGCCCACAGCCTGCGTGCCGACGGCAGCGGCAAGATGCTGCTGGCGCGCTTCCTGCCCGCCGGCGAGGCCAACGAAACGCTGGTCTACCTGGAAGACTTCGACCGCATCCATCGCCAGATCCAGCAGGTCAAGCTGGCGGCGCTGGGGCGCCTCACCGCCAGCATCGCCCATGAGATCCGCAACCCGCTGGCGTCCGTCTATCAGGCGGCCGAGCTGCTGCGCGAGGAGAAGCGCGGCGACATGCAGGCCCGGCTGATCCGCATCATCGGCAACAACGCCCAGCGCATCGACCGGCTGGTGGCCGACGTGCTGGCCCTCGGCCGGCGCGACGAGGCGCTGCCCGAGGCGCTGCCGCTGGCCGAGTTCGTCGATGAGTTCATCGAGGAGTTCGACGTGGCCGAGAGCGGTGCCCGCGGAGTGGTGGTGAATCGCGTGCCGCCGGGGCTCGAGATGGCCATGGACCGGGCCCATCTGCGCCAGATTCTGTGGAATCTCGTCGGCAATGCACGACGTCATTGCAGCGGCGCGCCTGCTGCGGTAAAAATCGATGCTGCGCTGCGAGATGATGGACGCGTAGCGCTGGATGTGTCCGACGACGGCCCGGGGATTGCCGAGGCGCTGCGGGCGCAGGTTTTTGAACCCTTCTTCACCACCCACTCGAAAGGCACCGGCCTCGGGCTCTACATCTCGCGGGAACTCGCCGAAGCCAACGGTGCGGTGCTCGAACTGTGCGTGACGCCGCCGGCCGAAGCCGGTACCACCGCAGCCCTGCCGGGAGCCCATTTCCGGATCATCGGACGCGTGAAACCATGACCCAGATCGAAAGACGGGCCCGCTCCAGCGGCCCGGACGTGCTCATCGTCGATGACGAGGACGACATCCGCGAGCTGCTCGAACTGAGCCTGCTGCGCCTCGGCCTTTCCAGCGATGGTGCCGCCACCCTGGCCGAGGCCCGGGCGCTGCTCGGCCAGAAGCGCTACCGCCTGTGCCTGACCGACATGCGCCTGCCCGATGGCGACGGGCTCGAGCTGGTGCGCTACATCTCCGAAACCTGCCGCGACCTGCCGGTGGCGGTGATCACCGCCTTCGGCAGCATGGACAACGCCGTCACGGCCCTCAAGGCCGGGGCCTTCGACTACCTCTCCAAGCCGGTCTCCATTGACCAGCTGCGGGCGCTGGTCAAGTCGGTGTTCTCGGTGACGGCCAAGGATGACGACGGCAGCAAGAAGGACACCTCCAGCCTCACCGGCGAGTCGCCGGCGATGGTTCAGGTGCGCTCGCTGATCGAAAAGCTCGCCCGCAGCCAGGCGCCGGTGTTCATCTCGGGCGAATCCGGCAGCGGCAAGGAGCGCGCCGCGCGGATGATCCACGACCTCGGCCCCCGCGCCGCCGCGCCCTTCGTGGCGGTCAACTGCGGGGCGATCCCCGAGAACCTGATGGAGAGCGAGTTCTTCGGGGCCAGGAAGGGCGCCTTCACCGGGGCGGATGCCGACCGGGAAGGCTTCTTCCAGGCCGCCCACGGCGGCACCCTGTTCCTCGACGAGGTGGGCGATCTGCCGCTACCGATGCAGGTCAAGCTGCTGCGGGCGATCCAGGAGAAGAAGTTCCGCCGCCTGGGCGACACCACCGAGACCCAGGTTGACGTGCGCATCCTCAGCGCCACCCATCAAAACCTCAAGGCGATGGTCGAGGCCACCCGCTTCCGCCAGGATCTGTTCTACCGCCTCAACGTCATCGAGCTGCGCATGCCGCCGCTGCGGGAGCGCGCCGAGGACATCCCCCAGCTCGCCGAAATCCTCCTCGCCCGGCTGTCCGAATCCTCCGGCCTGCCGCCGGTGCGCCTCAGCGAAGGGGCGCTGCGGGCGCTCAAGGCCTATGCCTTCCCGGGCAACGTGCGCGAGCTGGAGAACATCCTGGAGCGGGCGATGGCCCTGTCGTCCGGCGAGTTCATCGAGGCCGACGACCTGCTCCTCGACCCCTCCGACATGGGCGAGGCCAGCCCGGCGACGCCGGCCACCCCGGGCGGCGCCGACCTGCAGGAATACCTCGACCAGGTGGAGCGCCACGTGATCGAGGAAGCCCTCGAAAAATCCGGCGGCAACCGCACCGCCGCGGCCCGCGCGCTGGGCGTCACCTTCCGCTCGCTGCGCTACCGGCTCGAACGGCTGGGCATCAAGGAGTGATGGACAGCGAACCGGATGCCGTCCAGCGGGTCGTCAAGATCCGCCGCGACTACAACACCTGGGTCGCCCGCGAAACCATCGAGGACTACGCCCTGCGCTTCACCCCGCGCAGCTTCCGGCGCTGGTCCGAGCTGCGGGTGGCCAACACGGCGTTTGGCGTGGCGTCCTTCCTGGTGCTGGAGGCCGTGGGCGCCACGCTGCTGGTGGATTACGGTTTCCTCAACGCCCTGTGGGCGATCCTCGCCACCGGGCTCATCATCTTTCTGGCGGGCCTGCCCATCAGCATCTACGCCGCCCGCTACGGGGTGGACATGGATCTGCTCACCCGCGGCGCGGGCTTCGGCTACATCGGCTCGACGCTCACCTCGCTGATCTACGCCTCGTTCACCTTCATCTTCTTCGCCCTCGAGGCGGCGATCATGGCCTACGCCCTGGAGCTGGCCTTCGACATACCGCCGGCCTGGGGTTACCTGCTGTGCGCGGTGGTGGTGATTCCGCTGGTCACCCACGGGGTCACGGCGATCAGCCGGCTGCAGTCGATCACCTTGCCTCTGTGGGTGCTGATGCTGGTGGTGCCTTACGTGTTCGTCTTCGCCGCCCGGCCGGGCATCCTGTCGGAGCTCGCCGGCTACGGGGGCGAGCAGGGCGTGGGGGCGGGCTTCAACCTGCATGCCTTCGGTGCCGCGCTCACGGTGGGTATCGCCCTCATCACCCAGATGGGCGAGCAGGCCGACTACCTGCGCTTCATGCCCGAAAAGACGGCGGCCAACACCCGCCGCTGGTGGGCCGCGGTGCTGGTGGGCGGTCCCGGCTGGGTGCTGCTGGGGGTGGTCAAGATGCTCGGCGGGGCGCTGCTGGCCTATCTGGCGATCAGCAACGCGGTGCCGGTGTTGCGGGCGGTGGACCCGAACCAGATGTACCTCGCCGCCTACGAATACGTCTTTCCGGATCTGCGCTGGGCGGTGGCCGCCACGGCGCTGTTCGTGGTGATCTCCCAGCTCAAGATCAACGTGACCAACGCCTATGCCGGCTCGCTGGCGTGGTCCAACTTCTTCGCGCGGCTCACCCACAGCCATCCGGGGCGGGTGGTGTGGGTGGTGTTCAACACCGCCATCGCGCTGATGCTGATGGAGCTGGACGTTTTCCAGGCCCTCGGCAAGGTGCTGGGCCTGTACGCCAACGTGGCCATTGCCTGGATGATGGCGGTGGTGGCCGATCTGGTCATCAACAAGCCGCTGGGCCTGTCGCCGCCGGGCATCGAGTTCAAGCGGGCGCACCTTTACGACGTGAATCCGGTGGGCGTGGGGGCGATGGGCATCGCCTCGCTGCTGTCGGTGGCGGCCTGGGCGGGCGCCTTCGGGCCGGGGCCCCAGGCGTTCTCGGCGCTCATCGCGCTGGTCACCGCCTTCGTGGCCTCACCGCTGATCGCCTGGGCCACCGGCGGGCGCTACTACCTCGCGCGCCAGCCCCACGCCGCCACCGGCGACGGGCGCTGCGTCATCTGCGAGCGCGAATACGAGGCCGACGACCTGGCCCGCTGCCCGGCCTATCAGGGGCCGATCTGCTCCCTGTGCTGCTCGCTGGACGCCCGCTGCAACGACCTGTGCAAGCCGGATGCGCGGCTCTCTGTGCAGTGGGCGGCGGCGATGCGCCGGGTGCTGCCCGAGGCCGCGTGGCCCTACGTGGAGAGCGGCCTCGGCCACTATCTGCTGCTGATGGGCGTGCTGGCGCCGGCCCTGGCGGTGCTGGTGTGGCTGCTCTACCAGCAGGGCGTCCAGCTGCTCGGCACCGACGGGGCCGAGGCCGTCGAAGCCCTGCGCCTGGCCTTCATCAAGGCCTACATGAGCCTGCTGCTGGTGAGCGGGCTCGTGGTGTGGTGGCTGGTGCTCACCCATAAAAGCCGGCAGGTGGCGCAGGAGGAATCCAACCGCCAGACCAGCCTCCTGATGCGCGAGATCGAATCCCACCGCCGCACCGACGAGCAGCTCCAGCGGGCCAAGCAGGCCGCGGAGCTGGCCAACCAGGCCAAGAGCCGCTACATCACCGCCATCAGCCACGAACTGCGCACGCCCCTCAACAGCATCCTCGGCTACGCCCAGATCCTCGACGGCGACGACGCGATTCCGCCCCACCGGCGCCAGGCCATCAACGTCATCCGGCGCAGCGGCGACCACCTGCTGTCGGTGATCGAGGGCACCCTGGACATCGCCCGCATCGAGGGCGGCAAGCTGGCGCTGGACGTGAAGCCGATCGATTTCAAGGATTTCCTCCAGCAGATCGTCGGCATGTTCGAGGTCCAGGCCCGCAACAAGGGCCTCAGCTTCCGCTTCGAGCCCATCGGCGAGATCCCGCCGGTGGTGCGCGCCGACGGCAAGCGGGTGCGCCAGATCCTCATCAACCTGCTGGGCAACGCGGTGAAGTTCACCGCCAAGGGTTCGATCTGCCTGCGCCTCACCTACCGCATGGAGATGGCGACCTTCGAGGTGGAGGACACCGGCCCGGGTATCTCCCAGGCCGAGATCGAGCGCATCTTCGATCCCTTCTCCCGCGGCACCTCGGCCCAGGGGGCGGGCGGCGCCGGGCTGGGGCTCACCATCAGCCGGATGTTCGCCGATGTGATGGGCGGCGAGCTCACCGTGAAGAGCGAGCCGGGCAAGGGCAGCACCTTCCGGGTGCGCCTGTTCCTGCCCCAGGTGCGCGGCGAGGTGGCCGTGCGCGAGCTGCCGCGCAACCGCGTCGGCTACCGGGGCGAGCGCCGGCGCATTCTGGTGGTGGATAACGAGCGAGTGGACCGGGAGTTCCTCATCACCCTGCTGGAGCCCCTGGGTTTTTCGCTGGCCCAGGCCGCCAATGGGCAGGAATGCCTGCGGGTGCTGCCGCGCTTCAAGCCCGATCTGGTGTTCATGGATCTGGCGATGCCGGGCATGGACGGCTGGGAGGTCGTGCGGCGCATCCGCGCGGGCGAGGGCGGTGCCGAGATGGCCGCGGTGCCGGTGGCAATCATCTCGGCCAACGCCTACGAGCGCGGCCTGCATTCCGACGACAACGACCTCGCCATCGGCAGCAACGATTTCTTCCTCAAGCCCGTGCAGGTGGCCGAGCTGATCGACTGGATCGGCCGGCGCCTGTCGCTCGATTGGCTCGAGCCCAACCAGCCCGAGCCGCCCCCGGCGCTGCCTGTCGACATGGTCTATCCGCCGCCCGAGGTGATCGCCGATCTGGCCGAGCAGGTCGAGATGGGCTACGTGAAGGGCATCCTGCGCCGCCTCGACGACATCGAGGCCCTCGACGCCGCCTACGCGCCTTTTGTGGCCGAGCTGCGCGAGCTCACCCGCAACTTCCGCCTCGACGCCATTCCGCCCCTGCTGGACAAAGCCCGCCATGCCTGATTTCGACCGGCTCAGTTCCGATCTCGTGCTGATCGTGGACGACATCCCCGAGAACCTCTCGCTCCTCCACGACGCCCTCGACGAGGCCGGCTACACCGTGCTCGTCGCCACCAACGGCGAATCGGCTCTGCAGCGCGCCCGCCACAGCGTGCCCGACGTGATCCTCCTCGACGCTGTGATGCCCGGCATGGACGGCTTCGAGGTGGCCCGGCGGCTGAAGGCGGATTTCACCACCCAGCACATCCCCATCGTGTTCATGACCGGCCTCACCGAGACCGAGCACGTGGTGGCGGCCTTCGACGCTGGCGGTGCCGATTACGTCACCAAGCCGATCCGCCCCCAGGAGGTGCTGGCCCGCATCGCCGCCCACATGCAGAGCGCCCGCCTGATGCGCCAGGCCCGCAGCGCCCTCGATGCCTTCGGCCAGGCCACGCTGGCGGTGCAGCCCGAGAGCGGCCGGCTGGTGTGGCAGACGCCGCTGGCCCGCAAGCTGCTGGGCGAATACTTCGGCATCGACGACGACAACGCCCCCCAGGCCGTGCGAGCCTGGATCGCCGAATCCGCCAAGGCCCGCCGCGACGGCCACGCCTTTCCGCCGCTCACCATCAGCAATGGCACCAAGCGGCTGGTGTTCACGCTGCACGAGCGGGCCGGCGAGGACGAATGGCTGCTGGCCCTGCGGGAGGAGTCCGACACCGCGGTGATCGAGGCCCTGCAGGCCGCCTTCCGCCTCACGACCCGCGAGGCCGAGGTGCTCTACTGGGTCATCAAGGGCAAGACCAGCCCGGACATCGGCGAGATCCTGGGCTCCAGCCCGCGCACGGTGAACAAGCACCTGGAACACGTCTTCGCCAAGCTGGGTGTCGAAAACCGCACCGCGGCGGCGTCGGTGGCGATGGCGCGGATCCGGATGGGCGGCGGCGAAGGCTAGCCGTCGCCCGGCGCCATGCCGTTGCCCGCGCGGGGCGACGGCTCACATCACGGCCGGCTTGCCGGAACTTCCAGACTTGTCGGGCAGCGTCCGGGCGATTCCATTTCGGTTGGCGTCGGTGTCTCTGCAACTTGCGGAGGCGCCCCGTTGGGTTGTCGGGCGTTTCCTGCAGCCTGGAGGGGTGTCGCTGCGGGTTGCAGGGGCGTCGCTTTGCGTTGCAGGGACATCCCTCCACGGTAGAGTGACGACGCTGAGCCTGTCCGAATTTTTGTGTTTGAGGCATAACGTAGTCCCGGAAAGGAATGGTTATGCCAAGGAAGAAACAGAAACAGCCGCTGCCTGCGGTTG
>NZ_BSPX01000108.1:0-9615 GCF_030161255.1 Zoogloea oryzae | reverse complement strand
GCCGGCGCAGCCTGCTGCGCGAAGGCGACGGCGGCACGCCGGTGGTGGCCGACGCCATGAAGCGCGGCTGGATTGCCCCCGGCGTCGCCGCCGACCCGGCCGCCATGGCCGGCGCCCCCACGCTCACCGACGAACAGCAGGCTGCCGTCGAGGCCATGTCGGCCAGCTTCGGCCAGTTCCAGCCCTTCCTGCTGGCCGGCGTCACCGGTAGCGGCAAGACCGAGGTTTACCTGCGCCTCGTCCAGCAGGTCATCGCCCGCGGCGAGCAGGCGCTGATCCTGGTGCCCGAGATCGCCCTCACGCCCCAGCTCGAAGGCCGCGTGGCGGGGCGGTTCCCCGCCGCGCGGGTGGTCAGCCTGCACTCGGCGCTGGCCGAGGGCGCCCGCTCCCAGGGCTTCGTGCAGGCCATGGAAGGTCGCGCCGAGATCGTGCTGGGCACGCGGCTGTCGGTGTTCACGCCGCTACCGCGGCTGGGGCTCATCGTGGTGGATGAAGAGCACGACGCCAGCTACAAGCAGCACGAAGGCGTGCGCTATTCGGCTCGCGATCTCGCCATCTGGCGCGCCCGCCAGCGCAGCGTGCCCATCGTGCTGGGCTCCGCCACCCCGTCGCTGGAAAGCTGGCACGCCGCCGACACCGGCCGCTACCGCCGCATCGAGCTCGCCAACCGCGCCGTGGCCGCCACCATGCCCAAGGTGCGGCCGGTGGACGTGCGCCGCGAGACGCTCCAGAACGGCCTCTCCGAACACCTCCTGCGCGCCATCGACGCACGTCTCCAGCGGGGCGAGCAGAGCCTCATCTTCCTCAACCGCCGGGGCTACGCGCCGGTGCTGTCATGCCCGTCCTGCGGGTGGGTGAGCCGCTGCCCCCACTGCACCGCCAACCTGGTGCTGCACCTGGCCGACAAGCGCCTGCGCTGCCACCACTGCAGCTGCGAGACGCACATTCCGGTCTCGTGCCCCGACTGCGGCAACCAGGACATCCAGCCCTTTGGCCGCGGCACCCAGCGCCTCGAGGAGACCCTCGCCGAACGCTTCCCCACCGCCCGCGTGCTGCGGGTCGACCGCGACGCCGCCCGCACCCGCGCCCAGTGGGACGCGCTGCTGGCCCAGATCGGCAACGGCGAAGCCGACATCCTGGTCGGCACCCAGATGATGGCCAAGGGCCACGATTTCCCGAAACTCACCTTCGTCGGCGTACTCAACGCCGATTCGTCACTGTTCGCCGCGGATTTTCGCGCCCCGGAGCGCCTCTTCCAGCAGCTCATGCAGGTGGGCGGCCGGGCCGGGCGGGGCGAGCTTCCCGGCCAGGTGATGATCCAGACCCAATACCCCGATCACCCCCTCTACCAATGCCTCGCCAGGCACGACTTCGCCCGCTACGCCGCGATGCAGCTGGAGGAGCGCAAGCAGGCCCGCTTCCCGCCCTTCGCCGCCAACGCCCTGCTGTGCGCCACCGCCGATGAAGTCGCCACCGCGCTGGACTGGTTGCGACAAGCCCGCGAGGCCGCCCTGCCCTTCGCCCAGGCCTTCGGCGTGCAGGTGTTCGACGCGGTGCCGATGCGCATGGTCCGGCTGGCCCGCCGGGAGCGCGCCCAACTGCTGGTCGAAGCCCCCGGCCGCCCCGCCCTGCAGGCCTTCCTGACGGCCTGGAGCCGCCACCTGTGGGCAGCCAGACCCGTGCGCGGCCTGCGCTGGCACCTGGACGTGGACCCGGCCGAAGTCTGAGCCGCGCCACCCCAGCAACGCAGGGCCGCCTCACGGCCCGGCTGATCACCCCCGGCGCCGACGCGCCAGCAATCCACAGCCTGTCGCCAGCCCCAGAAGGCCGAGCATCGCCGGCTCCGGCACATCGCGGGTCAGGAAGCCGCGGATCTCGCCGCCGGGGAACACGTTGGTGTGGATGTTCAGATAAGCCTTGTCGGCGTCCAGCCCGGTCAGGAAGGCATCTGCCGCCAGCGCCACCGTTCCGCCGTTGTTGGTGACGTAGGTCGGGTTCCAGGTGCTGGCCAGGGTCAGGTCGAAGACCTGGTGGTAGATCCCCGCCGTCACCCCCGACGGGAAGCCGACGAAAGTCGGCACCTGGGTCGCGACGCCCGCAGTGCCGGTCATCGCCACCGGCGTGCAGCAGTGGATGTGGGACGCCGTCACGTTGCCCGTCAGCCCGCCGAAACTCACGTCCAGCGTCATCGTGAGCGCCGTCGTATCCACCAGAAGTGTTGCAGCGCCAAAGCCCGCCGACGCGTTGGGCGGCGCCTCGGCTGCGCCGCTCAGGATCGTCGAGTAACTCACCAGCGAGGCACCGGCCAGCGGCGCAGACAAGGCCAGGACACCGGCCACCCCACAACGAACAGCGTTCTGCAACAAGGACATGGCAACTCTCCCGGGGGAAATCAAGACGTTTGGGTAGGACGCAGCGCAATTCACCGAATCGCGAATGAAACGCAGCCGCGTTCTCTTTTTGTAGCACATCGAACCCCGTCGCGCCCCCGTTACAACTGAACATGGCCTTACATTTGGGCTGACAACCCGCGCCAGGGGCCGGCGTTATTCGCTGCAAGGGCAGGCAATCACGCCGCCCGGACCACAACGTCATCCCTCAGGAGAACATCTCATGCTGAACAAGATCATCGCCCTTGCCATCACCGCCGGCTTTGCCACTGTCTCCTTCGCCCAGACCCCGGCCGCTCCGGCCCAGGCCGCGCCCGCCGCCAAGGCCGCCGTCGCCGCGGCCGCCGAGAAGAAGGTCGAAGCCGTCAAGGCCGAAGTCGCCAAGCCGACCGAACCCGCCAAGGTCGAGGCCGCTCCCGCCACCACGCCGGCCAAGGCTGAAGCACCGAAGGCCGTGAAGAAGGCCCACAAGGCCGCGAAGACTGCCAAGCACGCCGCGAAGAAGGCCGAAGCCGCACCGGCTGCCGCCGCTGCCGCCACCCCCGCTGCCGCGCCTGCTGCCGGCGCCAAGTAAGCCAGCCAGGTCGCCCAGCCTCGCGGGGCGTGTTCCGGGAAACCGGGGCACGCCCCGCAGTGCGTTTACCGCCCACCAGCGACGCAAGGCGCCAGATCCATTCAAGCTGCCCGCAAGGCGTACATGAGAATTGTTCTCGTTTACTTTATTTTCGCCACGGCCTATATTGCGAATCATTCTCAACAAACAAGAGAGTGATCCGATGGAACCCCGCCTCGCATCCACCCCGCCGGCCAGCCTGTGGGCCGGCGCCCTCAGCGCCGTGCTGAGCTTCGACGAAACCGGCTGCCCCCACGCCTCCCGCCGCGCCGCCGATCTCCTCGCCCGCCTCGCCGATTTTCCCGACACCGACCGCGACCTGCGCGACCTCTGCGAGCGCGCCAGCCAGCGTCTCGACCGCAGCCCGGAGAAGCCCCATGTGCCGCAACGCTGAACGCCTGCCACCCGGCGCCGCCGTGTTCGCCGAGCCGCCCGCGCCGATCAAGCCCGACACGCCCCGCGCCCGCCCACGCCTGTGGACCCTCGACCCCCAGCACCACTGCCCGATCATCGGCACCTGCCTGCCCCTCGCCGACCTGCAGCGCATCGCCAGACGCTGCCATTTCGCCGCCCGCCCGGACGACGACTTCGCGCTCCACGTGGAAGCCGTGAGCCACGCCCGCAGCCGCAACCCCGCCTCCGAAGCCATCCAGCGCCACCTCGACGCCCGCTACCGGCTGGCCGTGGCCCGCTTCGCGCGCTTCAAGACCGACGCCGAGCTTCGCGACGAATGGCTGGCCTGCGTGGCCCGGGGCGAAGTGGCCGGGCCCCTGTGGGCACTGTGCACCCACCGGATGGCCTCCGCCGAAACCCTGCAGGCGGCCTACCAGCGCGTGCACATGCTGTCCCACCAGGTGGGCGCCGGGCTCGCCGCCGACACCCGGCGGCTCGCCCAGCTCGAAAAGGAAAACACCGAACTGCGCACCGGCCTCAAGCGCGAACTCACCGCCCTGCGCCGCCAGCTCGCCGCCGCCGAATCAGCGCTCGGGGAGCGCGACGCCGCCCGCACCGAGGCTGCCGAGCTGAAGAAGCGCCTGCAACGCTTCGAATCCGGTCAGGTGATGGTCGATCTGGGCCGCCGGCTGATGAGCCTGCAGGGCGCCGCCGAAGACCTCGCCAGCGCCACCCGGCGCATCTACACCCTGGAAAGCACCCTCAAGGACGCCCACCAGGAGAGCATCCGCCTCGCCGCCGAGCGCGACGCCGCCCTATCCGAGCGCAACGCCCTCGAAGCCATCCTGCAGGCCAGCCTTCCCGCGACGGACGACGCCGACACCGAAGCCCTGTGCACCCGCGCCGGCAGCGACGACTGCGCCGGCTGCCCCCAGGCCACCAGCGAGCGCTGCATCCTCTACGTGGGCGGCCGCGCCGCGCTGATCGCCCAGTATCGCCAGCTCGCCGGGAGGCTCGGCATCAAGCTGATCCACCACGACGGCGGCCTGGAGGAATCCCTCTCGCGCCTGCCCGACCTCATCAACGGCGCCGACGCCGTGCTGTGCCCCACCGACCACATCAGCCACAACGCCTACTACCACGTGAAGAGCCACTGCAAGCGCATCGGCCGACCCTGCCTGTTCTACAAGGGCGCAGGCGTATCCGGCTTTGCAGCGGCGGTGGCGCGGGTCAATCGGGGGGAATACAGCGTCGCCGGGCAGGACGAGGCCTGAGCCAGTCAGGCCACCGGCTGCAGCCGCCCGGCCCGCGAAAGGGGAATGAAGCTCAGCGCCTGGGCCGCCAGCAGCAGCACGAAGGCCACCACCAGCGCCGCGGACGCGCTCATCCCGCCGCCGCGCAGGCCATCCACCAGCCCACCCAGGCCCCACTGAACGCCAAACGCGCCCACGAAGGCCACCAGGTTGATGCAGGTCGTCACCCGCCCGGCGAGGCGCAGCGGAAAGTAGCCCGCCAGCACGCCGTACATCTGCGCGCCGGTGGCCGACACCACGCCCAGCAGGCACCACAGCACCAGGGACGGGCCCACCTGCGCGATGATCAGCGCCTCCACCACCATGCTCGCGAAGAGCCCGATCTGCATCAGCCGAAGGGGTGGCACGCCCCGCGCCGCGAGGGGAATCGCCCAGGCGCCGATGGAGAGCTGACCCGCCAGCATCCCCACGTTGAGCCACAGCAGGTGATCCGCCGCCAGCGCCCGGCTGTAGCCATTCACCTCCATCAGCCAGGGCACCGCCCACAGGCCCTGGAGCGCCATGAAGCCGCCGGTGAAGAACGCCGACTGGGCCGCAAAGCCGCGGAAAGGCACCGCCGACAGCACCTCGCCCACCCCGCGCAGGGCCTGCTGGAGATCGCCTTTTTCGTGCCCGTCGTCCCTTTCCGGCATTGCGAAGAAGATCGTCACCGCCACCAGCACGGCCAGCACCGCCACCACCCAGAAGGCGCCGCGCCAGCCGATGAAGGGCAGGGCCGCCTCGAGGGGCGCCGAAGCCGTCACCGCCCCGAGGGCGCCACTCGACATCACGTAGCCGGTCATCGACGCCAGCCTCTCCCGTGGAAACCACAAGGTGAACCCCTTCAGCCCCGCCATCAGGCAGGCCGACACGCCAAAGCCGATCAGACCCCGCGCCCCCGCCAGCACCGGCAGGCTGTCGCCCAGCGCGAACAGCGCCGCGCCCAACCCGGTGAGCAGCAGGAGCAAGGCCTCGACCCGCCGCGGCCCGTAGCGGTCGAGGGCGATCCCCACCGGGATCTGGGCCAGCGCAAAGGCGAAGAAATAGGTGCTGGTCAGCAGGCCCAGATCGGCCGCACCCAGGCCCAGCTCGCGGGTCAGGTCGGGCGAGATCACCGCATTCACGGTGCGCATCAGGTATGAAAGGTAATACCCCGCGGCAAAGGGCAGAAACACCCGCGTGACGAGAGAGGCCCGTGAAGGCAGGGACGACGACGACATGGACAACGACCGGCAGTTTGCGCAAGGCCGCAGCTTACCGGCCCGGCCCGCCGGCGTCTCTGCCGATGAGGGAAAGCCCCAAGTCGCCCGCCACACCAGCCTCGCGCAGGACATAACCGATTTGACTAAAGTTTACTCAAGTGCCGCCGTAAGCACCGCAGCAGCCCCAAGGAGTGCTCCATGACCGCCACCATTCTTCTCGTCGACGACAGCCGCGCCTCCCGCATGTTGTGCAGTTCGATCATCCGGAGCCTTCGTCCCGGGCTTCAGATCCTCGAGGCTGGCGACGGCAACGACGCCCTGTCCGTGCTTGCCAGCCAGACCCCGCAGCTCGCGGTGATCGACATGAACATGCCCGGGATGTCCGGGCTCGAACTGGCCGAGAAGCTGCGCACCAGCCATCCGGACATCCGGCTCGCCCTGCTCACCGCCAACGTCCAGGAATCCATCCAGCGCCGGGCCGCCGAGCTGGGGGTGCATTTCTTCCGCAAACCGATCACCGAACCCGTGGTGGCCAGCATTCTGGGCCTGCTGGACTGACGCCATGCGCACCTTCTCCGACCTCGAGATGGATGCCCTTGCGGAAGCCTTCAACCTGTCGCTCGGCGAAGCGGCCGCCACCTTCTCGGCCATCGTCCACGAAGAGATCGAACTGTCGGTGCCCATCGTCGAGTTCATCTCCCGGGACGAGCTCACCCGCCGCCTGCAGGGCGACAAGGCCGACCAGGACCCGACCCGCCTGTGCCGCATCAACCAGAGCTTCACCGGCAGCGACGGCCTCGTCACCGACGCCCTGCTGCTCTTCCCCGAGCACGGCAGCCTCGAGATCGTCCGCCGCATGCTCGGCGACGACACGCCGATCGATCACATCACCGAGCTCGAACAGGACGCCCTCGCCGAGATCGGCAACATCATCATCAACAGCTGCATGAGCAGCCTCGCCAACCTGTTCGGCACCGAGCTCATCGGCTCGCTGCCCCGGGTCCAGTGCAGCGACGCCGCCCATCTGCTCGACGACAAGGCCGCGGACAACCTCATCCTCGTCGCCCGGATCGGCATGGTGATGTCCGCCCACAATCTGTCGGGCTTCGTGCTGTTCCTGATGGACGTGCCGTCGGTGGACCAGTTCATGGCCCGCGTCGCCCACCTGTTCAGGCTGCCCTCCGCGGCGCTCCAATGAACGACGACCACCTCCTGGCCGACAGCGTCGACATCGGGCTGATCCTCCTCGACCACGACGGGCGCATCCGCCTTTGGAACCGCTGGATCGCCCAGCGCGCCACCCGCGCCGCCCACGAGGCAGAAGGCATGACCCTCACCGAGGCCTTCGGCAACCACATCGACCCGCGGCTCACCCTCGTCGTGCGCGAAGCCATCGACTTCGGCTGGACCGCCCGCCTGTCCCACGCCCTGCACCCGATGCCGCTGCCGCTGTTCCCCCCCGGCAGCGACCACAGCCAGCGGATGATGCAGGCCATCGACGTTACCCCCGCCAACGACGGCACCCGGCGCATGTGCCTGCTGCAGGTGCGCGACGTGACCGAGGCGGTGCACCGCGAGGCCCTCCTCAAGCAACAGGCCCACCAACTGCGTAACGACCTGCAGCGTCTGTCCCGCGCCCAGGAAGAACTCCAGCGCAGCGAGATGCGCTTCCGCGAGCTGGCCCGCCAGGCCCCGGCCGGGCTGTTCGAGGCCGACGCCGAAGCCCGCTGCACCTTCCTCAACGAACGCGGCGAGCAGCTCCTGGGCCGCGAGCTCGCCCAGGTTGCCGGCAGCCCGTGGCCAAATTTCCTGCCCGCAGCCGATCAGGAGCGCATCCACGACCGCTGGCTGCTGGCCGTCAAATCCGCCACCCGCTTCTCGGAAGAATTCCGCTACATCCACCCCAGCGGCCGGCCCCTGTGGCTGCGCGCCGAAGCCGGCGCCCTGCGCGACCAGCACGGCCAGATCCGCGGCTTCATCGGCACCATCGTGGACATCACCGAGTTCCACGAACGGGCCAGCCGCAACGAGTTCCGCGCCAACCACGACAGCCTCACCGGCCAGCTCAACCGCGATCACTTCGAGCGTCACCTCCGGGCGGCGATCTCCGGGGCGCGGGAAGTCACCGACCGCATCGCCCTGCTGTTCATCGACCTGGACGACTTCAAGGTCATCAACGACACCCACGGTCACCAGGCCGGCGACACCGTGCTCAAGGCGGTGGCCTACCGGGTGCGCCGGGTGGTGCGCGCCGAAGACCGGGTGGCCCGCTACGGCGGCGACGAGTTCGCGGTGCTGCTCTATGAAGCCGGCGATGACCGCTCGCTGGCGGCCATCGTCGCCAAGATCACCCACGCCGTGGCCCTGCCGATCAACCTCGGCCACTGCCACGTGCGCATCAGCTGCTCGATCGGGCTGGCGGTGTATCCCGACGACGCGCAGGACCCGAACGGCCTGCTCAACCAGGCCGACCAGCGCATGTACGACGGCAAGCGCGGACGCCCCGCCCGCGCCAGCCTGCCTCCCCCCAACGCCTGAAGCGCGGAGCGGTCAGCCCGTGACGGCCGGGCTCGGCGGCAGGGCGCAGGCCGCCCGGTATTCCGCCGCCAGACGGTCGCACAGCTCGCGCACCGGCGGCGCGTCGTGGATCGTCGCCACGCCGTGGCCAGCGCTCCACACATCCCGCCAGGCCTTGGCCTCGTCCGACAAGGCCTTCAGCTTGCCCTTGCCCACGCCCTGCACCAGCTCCTCGCGCTTGTGGCCCAGCCGCTCCAGGCTCGGCCACAGGAAGTTGGCGTTGGTGCCGGAGATCGCGTCGGTGTAGACCACGTCGCCCGCCGAGCTGTCGATGAGCATCTGCTTGTAGGCGTCCTGGGCGTTGGATTCGCGGGTCGCGATGAAACGCGTGCCCATGTAGGCCAGATCGGCACCGAGCACCTCGGCCGCGCGCACCGTGTAGCCGTCGGAGATCGACCCGCCCAGCACCAGCGTGCCGTCCCAGAATTCGCGGATCTCCCGCACCAGGCTGAAGGCGCTCTGGGTGCCCGCGTGGCCGCCCGCGCCGGCGCCCACCGCGATGATCCCGTCCACGCCGGCGGCGATGGCCTTCTTCGCGTGGTAGGCGTGGATCACGTCGGAAAACACCAGCCCGCCGTACTCATGCACCGCCTTCACCACCTCGCCCGGGTGGCCCAGGCTGGTGATGACGAAAGGCACCTTGTGACGGCAGATGAGTTCCAGATCGGGCGCCACCCGCGGATTGGAGGCGTGGAGGATCAGGTTGACGCCGTAGGGCGACACCGCCGCTGACGGATCGGCAGCCTTGGCGGCCGCAAGCGCGCCGGAGATCTCGCCCAGCCAGGCATCAAACTGTTCGGAGGTGCGCGCGTTGAGCGCCGGGAAGGTGCCCGCGACCCCGGCCTTGCAGGTCTCGATGACCAGCGACGGGCCGGAAACCAGGAACATCGGGGCAGCGATGGCAGGCAGGCGCAGGGCGCCGCGGAAAACGGACGGAATGCTCATGAAGTCTCCTCGGTATTCTTGTGGGTGCAGCGGGGATCAAATCTAGCACCATACGGAGGAGTACGGAAACCAGCCTAGTTTCCGGGCTCCGGAGCAGGCGCAGGAACTGCCGCGGGCTTGGGTGCCGGCGCGGCGGCCGGGGCCGCGGCAGGTGCCGGCGGTGAAGCGGGTGCTGGCGCAGGCGTTGGGGCTGCCGGGCGGGG
>NZ_BSPX01000107.1:0-9899 GCF_030161255.1 Zoogloea oryzae | reverse complement strand
CGGCCTGGGCGGCGATGGCGGCGGAGATCACGAAGTGCTGGGCGAGATCGCCCCGCTCGCGCAGGGCGAGGGTGACCGGCCGGGGCTTGGGCCAGCGGGCGGCGTCGGGGATGAGCACGGCGATGTTGCGGCCGGATAGATGCAGGGCGGCCACCAGCAGCACGTCGCGGTAGGCCTGGGCGCGGTCGGCGCCGAGCTGCTGGCCGGCCTGCTGGAGCAGCGGGCCGAGCACGTCGGCCAGGGCGACCTTGCGGCTGCCCGGCGCGGTGTGGCCGAGGGTGTCGACGAACAGCCGCTGGGCGGTGGCGAGGCGCTGCTGGTCCGCCGGGCTCAGGGCCAGGTTGCGGGCGGAGTCGAGGAGCTCGGGTTGCCAGACGTAGGTGACCGTGACGTCGGCCGGGGTGATGGCGACCTTCGAGATGGTCTTTTTGAGCAACGCGACTTCGGGCGCTAGATCGGTGTGGCGGATGTACTGGGCCAGCAGCGCCTCGAACAGCGCGCCGGGCAGCGGAATGCGGCCGATGTGCACCTGTTCGATGTCGATCTGGCTGCCGCCGCTGGCGCCGAGGCTGGCTTCGACGTTCAAGAAGCGGCCGACGCCGAGATCGGCCAGCAGGCGCGGCAGGGTGGCGGTGTAGCGCACGTCGGCGCCGCCCTGGCGCAGGTCGAGGCTGGCGGCGCCGGGGATGCCGCGGCGGGCGGCAAAGTTGAGCAGGGCTTCGAGATCGCTGCCGGCGAGGCGCACGTCGCGGGTGGTGTTGGGGGCGAGCCGGCGTGGGTCGTTGCGGCGCAGGATGTCCCGGGCGCGGGAGATTGAAGCGGCCGAGACTTCGTCGCTGGCGGTGACCAGCGGCTGGTCTTCAAGGGCCCGGCTGACGAGAAAGATCGTGGCGGCCACCAGCAGCACGATGAAGGTGCCGAGCCAGGCAAGAAGACGGAACATGGCGATGGAAGGCGGTTAAAGGGTGAGGGAACCCAGATCGGGATCGACTGGCGGGCAGCTGCGCGGGGCGCCGGCGCATGGCCGTCGCCCCGCGTCCCCCAGCGGGCTTACACGCCCTGCTTGAGGCTGGCCTGGATGAAGCCGTCCAGGTCGCCGTCGAGCACGCCCTGGGTGTTGCCCACTTCGTAGTTGGTGCGCAGATCCTTGATGCGGGACTGGTCCAGCACGTAGGAACGGATCTGGTGGCCCCAGCCGATGTCGCTCTTGGCGTCTTCGAGCTTCTGCTGCTCGCTCTGGCGCTTGCGCAGCTCGAGCTCGTAGAGGCGCGCGCGCAGCATGGACCAGGCTTCGTCCTTGTTGCGGTGCTGGGAGCGGTCGTTCTGGCACTGCACGACGATGCCCGACGGGATGTGGGTGAGTCGCACCGCCGAGTCGGTCTTGTTGATGTGCTGACCGCCGGCGCCGGACGCGCGGTAGGTGTCGGTACGCACGTCGGCCGGGTTGATCTCGATCTCGATGGAATCGTCGACTTCCGGGAACACGAACACCGAGGTGAAGCTGGTGTGGCGGCGGGCGTTGGAGTCGAACGGGCTCTTGCGGACGAGGCGGTGGATGCCGGTCTCGGTGCGCAGGAAGCCGTAGGCGTATTCGCCGCCGACCTTGATGGTGGCGCTCTTGATGCCGGCCACTTCGCCTTCGGACTCTTCGAGCAGCTCGACCTGGAAGCCCTTGCGTTCGCAGTAGCGCAGGTACATGCGTTCGAGCATGCCAGCCCAGTCCTGGGCCTCGGTGCCGCCGGCGCCGGCCTGGATTTCGATGAAGCAGGCGTTGCCGTCCATCGGGTTGTTGAACATGCGGCGGAACTCGAGCTCGCCCACGCTGGCTTCGACGGTGGCCACGTCGGCCTCGACGGCCTGCATGGTGTCCTCGTCGTCTTCCATGGACGCGAGTTCGAACAGATCCTTGCCGTCGGCAATGCCCTGCTCGATCTTGTCGAGGGTCAGCACCACGCCTTCGAGGGCTTTCTTTTCCTTGCCGAGCTCCTGGGCCCGGGCGGCGTCGTTCCAGATGTCGGGATCTTCGAGTTGCTTGCTGACTTCGATCAGCTTTTCAGCCTTGTTGTCGTAGTCAAAGATACCTCCGAAGTTCGAGCTCCCGGGCCTTCAGGTCGGCGAGCTTGTTGGAGATGGCGTTGAGACGTTCTGCTTCCATGATCGTGGCCCTGGCGGATTCGGGAAAACCTCGAACTATATCATGAGCTTCCTGCTTGGAATGGGCCGCCGCGGTGGTTCGCCCGGGGGCCGGTCGTGCTAGTCTCGCCGGCTCAGGATAAGTGGATAAATCATGAGTCAGACCCCATTGGATAACCGGACCAGGCTGCATCAGGGCGGACGGCTGCTGCTGGCCCGGGTGCGCTGGATCACCCTGCTGGCGGTGCTGCTGGGGCTGGTGGCCGCCGGGGCGACCACCTTTGCCATCGAGCGTTTCCTGGGCGAGGAGCGGGCGCGCGCCGATCTGGCCCGGGATCTGGCCCGCACGACCCGCGTGCTGGCCCTGACGATGCAGGGGCAGTTGTGGGATTACGCCCGGGAGAGCGCCGAGGGCATCGTCCGGTCGCTGGCGGCCGATGACCGGCGGATCGTCTCGGTGGTGGTGTTCGACCGGGCGGGCAGCCAGCCGTTTGTCGAGTACGTGGGGGCGGGGGCGGCCGATGCCGCCGCGGTGATGCGCAGCGAGGTGGACATCGACGCCAACGGCGAGGTGATCGGCAAGGTGGTGGTGACGATGAGCGCCGCGCCCTACCTCGAGGTGGCTGCGGATGCGGTGCGGCGGACGATGCTGATCACCATTTCGATGCTGGTGCTGGGCGGCATGCTCATCATGGCGTTTCTGCAGCGCCGGCTGCTGCTGCCGATGGAGGCGCTGGCTGCGGCGGCGGGCCGGCTTTCGACGGGAGACCTGGGCGGCGAGATCCGCCCGTTGCGCGACGACGAGCTGGGCGGCGTGGCCCGCGCGCTGGAGAACATGCGGGTGGCGCTGCTGGGTGCCTTCGAGGATCTGCACGCCAAGAACCGGGAGCTCACCGCCCAGTCGGCCCTGCTGGAGCAGCGGGTGGCCGAGCGAACCGAGGCGCTGTCGAAAGCCAATGACGATCTGCGCGGCGCGATGGAGGCGCTCAAGAGCACCCAGAGCGGGCTGATCGAGGCGGAGAAGCTGGCTTCGCTCGGCAGCCTGGTGGCGGGCGTCGCCCATGAACTCAACACGCCCCTCGGCAACGCGATCACGGTGGTGACGACGCTGGAGGATCAGCTTGCCGAGATGGAGCGACGGGTGGCGTCCAACACCCTGCGCCGCTCCGACCTGGATCAGCATCTGGTTGAAGCCCGGCAGGGGCAGGACATCCTTCAACGCAACGTGACCAAGGCGGCCGATCTGGTGCGTGGCCTCAAGCAGCTGGCGGTGGATCAGACGACCGACATGCGCCGGCAGTTCAGCCTGGTGGAGGTGGTGGACGAGGTGCTGATCATGGTCCGGCCACGCTTCAACCATACGCCTTACCGCATCGAGACCGATCTGGCCGAGGTGAGCATGGACAGCTACCCTGGCCCCCTCGGGCAGGTGCTGACCAATCTGGTGCTCAACGCGCTGACTCACGCCTTCGTCGGGCGGACGTCGGGCTGTGTGACGATCAGCGCGCACCCGCGGGGCGATGGTCAGCTATTGCTGGTGCTGCGGGATGACGGCGTGGGGATTGCGCCGGAGGTGCGTCGGCGCTTGTTCGAGCCCTTCGTCACGACGAAGATGGGGCAGGGCGGGTCGGGCCTGGGGCTGCACATCGCCCGCAACATCGTGATGGGGTTGCTGGGCGGCACCATTGACGTGGTGAGCGAGCCGGGGCGGGGGGCAGAGTTTCGTGTGGCGATCCCCCTGTCGGCCCCCGAGCGCCCGGCGGCCTGAGTGCTGGCGGGGGGCTGCGGCCTGGTCAGGGCAGGTAGCCGGAATCCCGCATCTGCTTCACTGTGCGGGCCTGGGCCCGGTGCATCGTCTGCGCTGCGCTCTGGCCGCCGGTGAGGGCCTGGGCGATCTCCTGGCCCACGGCGTTGCCGATGGCCGGAAATTCGGGGATCGACAGCACCTGGATGCCGGTGTAAGGCACTGCCCGCAGGGTCGGGTTGCGCGGGTCGGCGGTGGAGAGGGCGTCGAGCACGAAGCCGGAGAACGGTGCGGCGGCCTTGTAGGCCGGGTTCTGGTAGGTGGAGCTGCGGGTGCCCGGTGGCGCGGAAACCCAGCCCTGGTCGGCGGCAACCAGGCGGATGTAATCCTTTGACGTGGCCCAGGTGATGAACGCCAGCGCCGCCTGCTGCTTGGTGGTGGAGGCGGGGATCGCCAGCGCCCAGGTCCACAGCCAGTGGGCGCCCCGCACCGTGACCGCCACCGGCGCCGGGGCATAGCCCAGCACCCCGGCGACCTTCGATTCCTTCGGGTTGTAGAGGCTGCCGGCGGCCACGGTGGCGTCGATCCAGATGGCGCAGCGCCCGTCGGCGAAGAGCCGCAGGTTTTCGTTGAAGCCGTTGCGCTCCGGGTTGGGCGGGCCGTAGTTGCGGAGGGTGTCGAGATACCAGTCGACGGCCCTGATCCATTCGGGCGAGTCGATCTCGGGCGTCCAGTCGGGCCGGAACCAGCGGCCCCCAAAGGTGTTGGCCAGGGTGCTGACGGTGGCCATGTTCTCGCCCCAGCCGGGGCGGCCGCGCAGGCAGATGCCGTACTGCTGTTGCTCGGGGTGGTGGAGCTGGCGGGCGAACCGCTGGATATCCTTGATGGTGGGCCGCGCCGGCATCACCAGCCCGGCCTGGCGGAAGAGATCGGCCCGGTAGTAGGTCATCGAGCTCTCGGCGTAGAAGGGCAGGGCGTAGAGGGTGTCGCCCACGGTGAGCTGCTGGCGGACGTTGGGCAGGATGTCGTCGAGGTCGTAGCTGGCTGGCAGGCCGGTGATCGGGGTGAGCCAGCCGTTGCGCCAGGTCTGGGCTTCGTTGGGGCCGATGGTGATCACGTCGAACTGGCCGTCGGCGATGGCGAGGTCGCTGAGGGTGCGGCGGCGCAGGATGTTTTCTTCGAGCACGCGCCATTCGAGCTCGATCCCGGGATGCGTCTTTTCAAACTGCCGGGACAGGCGCTGCATGATCTGCATGTCCGGGTTGTTGACGGTGCCGATGGTGATGCGGACGCCTTTGCCCTTGGGGCTGGCAGGTACCGAGAGCCCGTGGCGGGCGAGGATGCGGCCCAGGCTGCCGTCCTTCTCGAGGGCCTTGAGGCCGGCGTCGAAGGCCTGCTGCAATTCGGCGTGGCGAGGGCTGCTGACGGGAAAGGCCAGGTGGAAACTGCTGGGAAACAGCACCGGCGACAGGAATTCCAGCTTGCCGATGTACTGGGGGCGCTGCAGGGCCATCAGGTCGGCGGCGAGGTACTTGTCGATCAGCACCAGATCAATCCGGCCATTGGCGAGCTTGTCGAGGTTCTGCAGATCGAGGGCGACCCGCTCGGTGCGCAGCGGGGCGACGGCGGCCGCTGCTGCGCCGGAGAGGCTGCCGCGGGTGATTCCGAAGCGCCGGTCGGCCAGGGCTTCGAGGGCGGCGGCCGGACGGCGGGCGGCATCGGCGGGCAGACGGATCGGGGAATCCTTGCGCTTGAGCAGCCCCAGCTGGTCGCCGGGCAGCGGTGCGGAGAAAAGGTATTCGGCTTTCAGGGCTGGGTCGGCATGAACCGGCATCCAGCCGTCCACCTCGCCGGATTCGGCCATGTGGCGGGCCCGGTCGGGGGGGTAGAAGCTGGTCTGGACCTGATACCCGCTGCGGGCGAAGGCGGCCCGGGCGACTTCGGGCACGTAGCCCTGGTCGGGCAGGGTGGCGCCGGCGTAGGGTTCCCGCTCGATGGCGGCGAGGCGCACGATGTTGTCGGCCACTGCCGTCGGCAGCAGGCCGCCGAGGAGGACGAGCCCGGCGGCGACACGGATCAGCAGGATGAGCACTGGGCGTACCTCAGTAGGGGAGCGGGTAGCCGTCGCGCAGCCCGGCGAGCCAGGCGGCGAGTTCGGTGCTTTCCATCGGCCTGGCGAAGAGGAAGCCCTGAGCCTCGTCGCAGCCGAGTTGGTGCAGCGCGTCGGCCTGGGCGACGGTCTCTACGCCTTCGGCGATCACGCTCAGGCCGAGGTTGCGGCCGAGCTGGATGACGGTCTGGGCGATGCTTCCGCCGGTGCCGCCGGTAGCCTGCATGGCGCGGATGAAGCCCCGGTCGATCTTCAGCCGGTCCACATCCAGCTGCTGGAGGTAGGACAGGGACGAGAAGCCGGTGCCGAAATCATCCACCGCCACGCTCACGCCCAGCGCCTTCACCTCGCGGATGACGCCGGTGATGTAGTCGGGCTCCAGCATCGCCATGGATTCGGTGATCTCGAGTTCGAGCAGCGCAGGATTGATGCCGGTGTCGGCGATGGCGCCCTGGAGCGTCTGGATGAAGCGCGGGTGGCGGAACTGGGCGAGGGAGACATTCACCGCCATCCGGAAGCCGGCGAAGCCCGCCTCGGCGAGGGCCACCTGCCGGTGGCAGGCGTTGCGCAGCACCCACTGACCGATGTCCACGATCAGCCCGGAGTATTCGGCGATGGCGATGAAGCGGTCGGGCGGAATCAGCTCGCCGCTCTCGGCCTTCCAGCGCAGCAGCGCCTCGGCACCGACGATGCGGCCATCGGCAAGATTCACCTGGGGCTGGAAGCACAGGAACAGGCGGTCGTGCTGGACGGCGCTACGCAGGTTGCGCAGCAGGCGCACGCGCTCCTGCACCTCGGTGCCCATCTCGCGGTCGTAGAAGCAGTAGCTGCCGAGCCCGCTGGCCTTGGCGCGCTTGAGGGCGATGGTGGCGTTCTTGAGGGTGTCGGCGCCGTCGCCGGGCACTTCGGCCAGCATCACGCAGCCCTGGCTGGCGGAGATCATCTGCTCGGTGAGATCTATCTCGAAGGGCTCCTGGAACAGCCCTGCGATGGCCTCGGGATTGAGCAGCGCGCGGGGGCCGAGCAGGCCGAAGGTGTCGCCGTGCACGCGGGCGACCATGATCTGGCGGGCGCAGTGTTCCACCAGCCGGTCGGCCACGGCGCGCAGGATGCGGTCGCCGTAGGGGTGGCCGAGGGCTTCGTTGGTCTCGGAGAAGTGGTCGAGGTTGAGCAGGATGAGCAGTTCGTCGCCGCCCTGGCGCCGGCGGTGGTCGATCTCCTGGACCAGCCGGGTGCGGTTGGGCAGGCGCAGCTGCGGGTCGACGAAGGCCGACGCGTTGAGCTGGGCGAGCAGGTCGAGGTTGTCGAGGCACACCGCCATGTTGGTGCAGAACACGTCGATGAGCTGCTGGTCGGTGTCGGCGAGCGGCGTTACGGTGTCGATGTAGGCCGCCATCATCATGCCGGAGCGGCCGCCGAAGAGCAGCACGGTGCGCGTGCCGTTGAAGAGGCTGGTCTCGTCGGCCAGGCTCTTGATGAGCATACCGCGCACCTCGCCATCCTCGAGCTGGTCGAGGGGCTGGTTGAGCAGGCCCAGGTAGCGCCCGGCGGCGGCCACCACCCGCAGGCTGGCTGCATCGACCGGCCCGCTGTTCTGGCGGCGGGTGATGATCAGACCCTCGGTTGGCAGGCCGAGCAGGCCGGTGATCTGGGTGATGACGCCGGCGGCGAAATCGCTGATGCCCCGCTCGGCCATCAGGCGGGCGCTGCCCTGGACGATGAGGTCGAGGCCCCGGCGGCTCGCCGAGATGATGTGAAGCTGGCTGTAAGAACGGATCGCCGCGGTGAGCGTGGTGTAGAGCTTGATGCGGGTGAGTTCGGACTTGGTCTTGTAGTCGTTGATGTCGTAGTCGCGGACGACTTCCATCTCGGGCGCGTAGCCCGGCTGGCCAGTGCGCAGGATGATGCGGATCTCCTGCTGGCCGAGTTCGTCGCGGATGTGGCGGACGAGCTCAAGCCCGGCGTTGACCTCTTCCATTACCACGTCGAGGAGGACCACCGCGATGTCGGTGTGGGCGGCGAGGATGCGGCGGGCTTCGGCGGCGCTGTGGGCGTGGAGGAAATCGAGGGGCCGGCCGGCGATGGGCAGGTTGCGCATCGCGAACACCGTGGCCTGATGGACATCGTCTTCGTCGTCGACGATCAGTACCTTCCAGCCGGGCTGGACGGGAGCACGGCTTTCATCCTCGGCGCAGAACAGGATTTCGTTGTGTTCGTCGACCACTACGCCTCCCATGTTGCCAAGATGGTTATAGCCAGGATTGACGGACTGCGCGACGATGAATTTAGTTTCCGGGTGAGTGCGCCGGCCTTGCCCGTTATGGGCTGACCGCCTTCTTGCAGGCCTTGTATTTGGTACGGCAGCGGTTCGAGCACAGGAACTCGGTGTTGTAGTCGCCCTTGGGGCAGGCGCCGAGGCAGCGCGTGTTGGCGGTGATGCACTCGGTGAGCGAACCCGTGGGGACCGGCGTGCGCAGAGCCTCGCGGGTGTCTTCTTCCTTGTCGGGCTCCTTGCGCATCAGCCGGAAGGTGCCCCGGGAGCTGGCGTCCCGCCGGCCGGCCTGGGTGTAGCGGCCCTCGAACATGCTCGTGGAGCAGGTTCCCACGAAACGCAGCACCATCGATGAGGTGAATGGCACGGTGAAGTCGCACTTGTCGCCCATCATCTCGCCGGAACTGATCTGCCCGACCGCCGAGATCGGCGGGCTGGCCTTGACCCGGCCAACCAGCACGCCGTGAAGGTCGCGCAGTTCGACGGTGACGGTGATCGGCCCGGCGAAATCCTCGGGCAGCAGCATGCCCTCGTAGAGCTTGTCCTCGGCGCAGGCGCCTGCCGCGGCCAGGCCGAATAGGAGCGAGCAGACTGCCTGCCGGAGGAACGCACATGGTTTCATGGGGGTTTGATGCGATGTGGGTATTCTAGAACAGTTCGTCGGCACCGAGGTAGCGCCATTGGCCCGGCGGCAGATGGCCCAGCATCACCCGGCCGATGCGCACCCGCTTGAGTCCGACGACCTTCAGGCCGACAAGTTCGCACATCCGGCGGATCTGGCGCTTCTTGCCTTCGCGCAGCACGAAGCGCAGCTGGTCTTCATTCAGCCAGCTGACCTTGGCGGGGCGCAAGGCCTCGCCATCGAGGGACAGGCCGTGGTTGAGCAGCTTGAGGCCCTCGTCCGACAGCGTGCCTTCGACGCGCACGTGGTATTCCTTCTCGATGCTCGAATCGTCGCCGATCAGCGCCCGGGCGATCCGCCCGTCCTGGGTGAACACCAGCAGGCCGATGGAGTCGATGTCGAGCCGGCCGGCGGGCGCCAGGCCCCGGTGATGGCTGTGCAGGTAACGGTTCTCCGACGGGTCTTCGGCCCAGCGGTTCTCGGCGGTGATCAGCACGCTGGCCGGCTCGTAGCCGTCTTCGGCCTGACCGGAGACGTAGCCCACCGGCTTGTTGAGGAGGATCGTCACCCGGCTGTCCTGGGCGGTCTGGCCGCGGCGGTCGAGTTCGACCACCTGGCCCGGATGCACCCGCGAACCCAGCTCGCTCACCACCCGGCCATCCACGCGCACCCAGCCCTTCTCGATGTACTCGTCGGCCTCGCGGCGGGAGCACAGGCCCAGCTCGGTCATGCGCTTGGAGAGACGGATCGAACCGTCGTCGCGGAGCGGCGAGGGTTGCGGCGCGGGACGCGGTTCGCCAGTCCATTGCTTGCGTTCGTGGCGCGGCGGGCGATCGGTGGCCGGACGCTCGCCTTCGCGGCGCGGGCCACGGTCGTCGGCGTTGCGCTCGCCGTAGGGGCGGGCGGGGCGGTCGTCGTCACGACGGGGCGGGCGGTCGCCGAAGCCACGGGGCTTGTCGGCGTACAGGGCGTGGGCACGGGGGTGCGGCGTGATGACTGCCGAGCCGGCGAACCAGGC